>NZ_JBHUOR010000115.1:0-23597 GCF_042686175.1 Kurthia populi
TCTGTATATTATGCGCGTCAATGCCAGTTGACACTCAAGCATCATACAGGAGGGCTTTTTTGTTTTCAAGTCTCTGAAAATCCTTCTAACAGGAATGCTCCTATTATTTGTTTAATCATAATTATAATTCCAGTATTTGTATATTATTTTTTTGCCTTTATTTATAAATAGTAGATACTTCTTTTCATCAGTCATTCTACATTCTCGTTTTATTCAAATTTCATAATTACTTTTTATGTTCAAAATATTAAAGCAGCCATCCATTTTCGTCATTAGCCGAGAGAGCGTGTTTTGGATACAACATATTTCTAAATATGTGCCAAACAACTTCCTTTCACCTATGATAAAATCTTCTATTTATCATTTATCCTGCATATCCTGTCAACCAAAATTTTTATTTACTACTTTTATAGCGTATGTTTATTATTTTTAAGGAAGTCATTCGGTGGTTTTTTACCGAAAATTAAACAAAAGGGGTTCATTTCGCTTCCCTGGCGGTTGATTCCCCGTCAAAATTCACACAATTTGCAGCGTTACATGACATTTATTCGAAAAATGACACCAATGTCTAGATTTCCGGCAGAGCACCAAAATAAGCCCAAAAAAGCAGAAAAAGGGGCGTTTTGTGTTATAACGTAATCATCTTATTTAACAAACTATCGTAACTATCCGCTTCTCCTTATTATTTATTTGTTTTAATGCTGATTCTAAGCAAATCCTTATTACGTATACAGCCCTATCTACATGCACATGTCGCATATTTCTAGATATGTCGTATCCAAAACACGCTTTCTGGGGTTATGAGCGATTTCTGATCGTTCCTTTAAAAATGCAACCTCCCACTTTTCACCCCCGTCCTATTCCAAAAGGAGTGGATAATATGTTATTACTGATAACAATTACTGCAGCGCTCACCGCGATTTCAGTGCCTCTCTTTAGTTCACGAACGAAATCTCTGCGTAATCTATTCATCAGCTTTACTGCTTGCATCGTGGCGATATGCTGTCAGATGACGATGCAGCACCAGTTTGTCTTAGCAAATGATATGAGCGCCTTAGCGGATACTAGTGCTTTTACGCTAAAGGCCTGTATCACACTTGCTGTATTGACTGCTCTACTCAATATGATGCATTTACGTAAAATTCAGGACTAGTTTAGTAGAAACGGGGAATTACATATGGAACATGCTATTTTTTTTGATATGGATGGGACATTGTTTCAAACAAATTTAATTTTAGAGCCCGCACTTGAAGCAACTTTCGAGCACTTACGCACGAATAATCTCTGGAGTGGTGAGACGCCGCTCAATCTTTATCGCGATATTATGGGCATCCCGCTTCCTATTGTATGGGAGAAATTATGCCCGATGCACTCGGACGCTACACGGGAGGCTAGCAATGCCTTCTTCCAACAAGCATTGATTCATGAAATTGAACAAGGCACTGGTGCGTTATATACAGGTGTAGAGGAAACGCTCGCACAGCTTTCAGAGAAATTTCCACTCTATATCGCAAGCAATGGGCAACTTCCCTATTTAAATGCGATTGTGGAGCATTTTGCATTGCATCGCTATATTCAAAAGGTGTATAGTATTGAAGGTATTCGTTCAGGTAACAAATCCGAGCTTGTAGCGAATGCGCTAAAAGAACAGCATATTACATCAGGCTTTGTGGTCGGTGATCGTGCATCAGATATTGCGGCAGCGGCGGATAACGGACTTGTCTCCATTGGCGTCTGTTTCGACTTCTCTCAAGCATCTGAACTTAAGAAAGCAGACCATATTGTGCCACATTTTGACAAATTGGTGTCAATTATTTTAAAATAAGCAAAACTCCATATAACACAGGTCGTTTCACAAGTTTTTACACTGTTCAATGGAACCTTTTTAAGGTAGAATCGTTCTTAAATATGTTTTTTCATAATAATAGTAATTTTATAAAGCAGGTGGAAACGTATGTTGAAAAACAACAAATTCTCGCTGAATCACTTTGCGGGAATTTATGCTGTAGCTGTCATCGTGCTTTGGATTAAAACGTATATTGTACAAATCACACAATTTAATCTTGAAGTAAAAGGCGTTTTACAGCATTTCTTATTATTCATTAACCCGTTAGGCGCGGTTATGCTGTTGTTAGCAATTTCGTTCCTATTCAAAAAAGACAAACGAAAATTGACCGCATTAGTCGTTATTTACACATTAGTAACGATTTTATTATTCGCAAATGCTGTGTATTATCGCTTCTTTAGCGATTTCATCACATTACCGACTGTTACACAAACACAAAACTTCGGTGATTTAGGTGGTAGTGTCTTATCATTATTACATGTGACAGATATTTTATACTTTGTCGACGTAGCATTATTAATTTACCTACGTGTGAAAAAGAAAAATGTCTTAACTGGCGATAAACGCATCACTGCTAAAAAAGGTAGCACGTTAGTAACGGCTGCCATCGCGATTTCTTTATTCAACTTAGCATTAGCTGAAATGGACCGCCCACAATTATTATCTCGCGGTTTTGACCGTTCATACATCGTGAAATACTTAGGTATGTACAACTATACATTGTATGATTCAGTAGAAACGGCACAAGCATCATCACAACGTGCGCTTGCAGATAGTAATGATATCTCAGAAGTGTTAAACTACACACGCTCTAACTACGCAGCGCCAGATAAAGAGTACTTTGGTGTCGCAAAAGATATGAACGTTGTTTATTTACACTTAGAGTCGTTCCAAACATTCTTATTAGACTATAAGATTAACGGTGAAGAAGTCACACCATTCTTAAATAAACTAACAAAAAATAATGAAACATTGTATTTTGATAATTTCTTCCACCAAACTGGTCAAGGTAAAACATCCGATGCTGAGTTTATGTTAGAAAACTCATTATTCGGTTTACCACAAGGCTCTGCGTTTATTACGAAGGGACAAAATACGTACCAAGCAGCACCAAATATTTTAAAAGATAATGGCTACACATCTGCTGTATTCCATGGTAATAACGGTAGCTTCTGGAACCGTAACGTGATTTATAAACAATTCGGTTACGATGAATTCTATGATGCGAGCTATTATGATACATCATCTGATAAAGATATGGCTGAATATGGCTTACTTGATAAACCATTCTTCACACAATCTCGTCCGATGTTAAATGATTTACCACAGCCATTCTATACGAAGTTAATTACAGTAGGTAACCACTTCCCTTATAAAATGGACCAAGATTTAGTTACAATCGATAAAGAAACAACGGGTGACGCCAGTGTCGATGACTACTTCCAAACAGCTCGCTACTTAGATGAATCGGTTAAACAATTCTTCAAACAGTTAGAAAAAGATGGTCTTGCGGATAACACAATGGTCGTTCTTTACGGTGACCACTATGGTATCTCAAGCAACCACAACAAAGCGATGGAACAAATCATTGGTAAGGAAGTTACACCTTATGAAAACGCTGGTCTACAACGTGTTCCTTTATTCATTCACGTACCAGGTATGCAAGGTGGCGTAAAACATACGTATGGTGGTCAAATCGATATGCTGCCAACAATTTTACACTTACTTGGCGAAGATACACAAAAATACGTTCAATTAGGTACTGACTTATTATCAAAAGACCATAAGGAAGTTGTCGCATTCCGTAATGGTGATTTCACAAGCCCATCAGTTTACTCAATTGATGAAAAAGTATACGATACGAAAACAGGTAAACAGCTAGACCCTGAAAAGAAAAAGGATTTAGCACGTATTGAAAAAGCGAAAGAAACAAGTGCTGAAGTAAGTACGAAATTAGGGATTTCAGATCAAATCGTTAATGGTGACCTCTTACGTTTCTATACACCGACTGACTATAAACCAGCAGATCCATTGAAGCTTGATTACACAAATCCAGATCCAAATGCTACTGGTAAATAAAAAAAGCCCGTTCCTTTAGAGGAGCGGGTTTTTTCTTATTTTTGGGGAAACTATCAAAAAAATAATATTTTCCTGTGCATGTATTGTAATTATTTGAGACAATAAAAGAAGGAAAATAATAGGAGGTGTTTTTTTGGATTTACAACAAATCATGTCAACCTACGGCAATACCCATTTACAAATGGCGTATTTCTATACAGAAGACTGGCACGCTGCAGAGGAAGTCCTGCAAAACGTTTTTCTTGCAGCATCTAAAAGCAATGTAAAATCAACTGAATTCGAAACCATGCTATTAAAGGATACAATGAATTTCAGTAAACAGTATGTCCAGAAAAAGAAAAAAAACTGTACCATTTAAACAATCTACAAAGTTAAAGGACGTTATTATTTTAGCGGAGTATGCGCATTTACATTCGCAGGAAATCAGTAAATTTCTAACGTATTCTGAGCCCAAGGTCGATAAAATGCTTGCGAAAGCCTATGAGACTTTGAATAAAGATCTTTTCGAGCGCTCTCATGAAGACCACTTTGACGAAGCGATGCAGGCACGTATTACGGCGCACATCAAAAATGTACCCTTACAAAAACGTCCAAAAGACCTTATGTACCCACTAATCATGGTGGGCATTGGGATTGCTCTTATTCTTTTATTTATGACGACCATGAATACCGACTACATATTCTCAAAATCCACTGTACCAACGGATGAATCAATTCAAAAAGTCTATACTAGCATCGTTATTGATGATAAAGACGCTTTTGACACGACAACATCCTTTTTCGATTCAGATACGACTGTGATGAAAAATGAGAAAAAAATCAAGTTGCTTGAGCAGTGTGTAAAAAACGCAAAA
Source organism: Kurthia populi (assembly GCF_042686175.1). Lineage (NCBI taxonomy): Bacteria > Bacillati > Bacillota > Bacilli > Caryophanales > Caryophanaceae > Kurthia > Kurthia populi. The sequence goes on from NZ_JBHUOR010000115.1 coordinate 4,780, forward strand.
GAAACGACACTTCCGAAAAATGTAGAGCCTAATGTCGACCTCATTATCAACTATGCAAATGACGAAATGTTTGCATACCGAGTCTATACAGAGGATGGCAACTATTGGCTATCTAATAGAGCGACGAACAAAGTGTATGGCGGAAAATTTTCAGGTGATGATTGGTTCTTTTACGAGCTTACAGAGAGTAAGAATATTTGGATTTTCTTCCTGTTTATTGTCTTTACTAGTTTCATCTTGCCAATGATCATACAGCTGTCTAGAAATCGCTCTAAATTCATTCCACGAAGCTATTATTACGTATCTGAACAGCATCGTTTGCTACACATCATTGCGATTGTTGCTGCAATTGCCTTTACGTTTTTCGGCTTTTTACATGACAGTCGATTCCTTATTCTCTATATAATCTGCTTTTCATTTATTCCTTTTATCGTTGATTTTTATTATGAATATCGCTATGATCGACTTTTTAAAAAATACATCGATACAGTTATAACGTATAGCTATTTGATGCTAATAATTATTATTTATACGTTTCTTACAACGTATTTTTAAATAAAAGTGACTGGGACAAAAGTGTAAGACACCCTCTCCTAGGAGCATAAGAAAAACCGGAATCGCGCTGTGATGCGCTTCCGGTTTTTTGTTGCGAACATTAAAAAAGGAAAATAACGTGTTTTGCCCCAGCCTCTTTTTCTATATCCCCTTATAAAACTCAAACAACGTCTCCGGTGTAAATGCAACGGGATTATTTAGCATATTGCCTGAAAAGCTATCGTCGACAATACGCTGAAGTTCGGCATCAGTTGTCACACCAAGCTCTGCCCATGTTGTGCGTAGTTGTAAATGGGCTTTTAATTTTTCAACGGCTTGTGCTAAATGACCTGCATCGTTAAATCCTAGCTCACGACTAATGGCTTCTAGTCGGCCATCATCTTGTGCATTTATTGCATTATGTACCCAGAAGGCTGGTAGCGTAAAGGCACATGCTTCGCCATGTGGCACACCAAGTTGCTCCGTTAAGGGGTATGAGCATGCATGTGCAGCAGCAGTTTGCGTTAAATTAAAGGCCAGGCAAGCTGCGACGGAAGCTTCTGCCATTTTCGTACGGACCGTAATATCCTCTGGGTGATCATAAGCCTTCGGTAAATAATCAAATACAAGACGCGCCGCATGCTTCGCAAATAAATCCGTAAATGGCTGATGTTTTACGCTATACAATGCCTCAAGGGAATGTGCCAGTACATCAATACCGCTTGTTGCCGTCACTTTTTGCGAACAGCTTACTGTTAATAAGGGGTCAATTAGTGCATAACTTGCATAAAGAAGCGCGTCATTTAGTGGTGCTTTTTTGCCTGATACCGTATCCGTTAATACCGATACTTTTGTAATTTCACTTGCAGTGCCAGCTGTCGTCGGAATCGCAATCAGCGGAAGTCCAGCTTTTTCAAGTATGTACTGACCGTCAAAATACGTCTGTACAGATGCCGTGGTTGGCGCTAGTACAGCCGCTACTTTCGCGGCATCAAGTACACTACCTCCACCAAGTGCAATCGCAAAATCATACTGCTCCTCACGTAGTAAATCTACGCAGTCCTGTGTATTTTGAATCGTTGGATTTGGCTGAATATCATAAAACACCTCTTGTAGCGTTGGGTTTTGCTCCTTGATTTTCGCAACCGTTCCATTTTGAATCATTGATTTTGTCGAAATGATCAATCCTTTTGTTCCCTGCAATCGTGTAATAATTTGCGGTAGTTTGTCGAGTGCACCGATACCAAATTCAATGGGCACTTGTTGATTAAATTCAAATGTTGTCATGATTCGCTCCTAATAATAGCCATTTATCGGTAATTCTTCGTCATTCACTAAATAATGGCCAATGTCTTTTGCTTTATATGAAGAAGGATTATGCGAGGCAATGGTACGTAAATTCCGCCAATGTCTGTCAAGCTGTGCCCCGCGTCTTGTTGCAGAAGCTCCACCAACATCAAATAGCTTTGTCGCCGCTTCTAATGAAATTTTCTCAGCGATAATTTTCAAATAGGCTGCTTGTAATGCTGCTTCATGCTGATACTGCGCAAATTCAGCCGTCCCACGATGAGCAATCGCCTTATCCAATGCGGTTGCTGCCTGTGCTAAGGCTGTTTTCACTGTAAAATTAGTTGCCTGTAATTCTCCAATTGTTTGCAGTAGGATCGGGTCAATTGATGCTTGCTCTGCGGCACCATGTGTAAAAGTTCGTTGACGATTTTTTACTAGCGCTATGCTGTCTTTGACGATGCTTTCAACAATCCCTGCTGCAACGGCTTGTAAAAATAATTGGCGAACTGGCACATACTGCTGCTTTTCACGCACTAATTCCACTACTTCATGCGTCTCTACGGCTACCTCTGTAAACGTTGTAGAGCCGCTCGCAGTTAATTGTTGCCCGAAGCCATCCCAATCATCGAATACTTGTACTCCTAGTCGATTAGTTGGAATAAATGCCACAAACACGCGATTCTCTTCACCAGCAGCAAGTACATATACATAATCTGCATATAATGTACCGGTTGTAAAATACTTCCTCCCATTTAATGTATATCCTGTTGCGGTTTTCGTCAACGTCGTATCATACTGTTTACTACCTTGAGGCTTGGCTGAAATCTCTGTTGTAGCATTTCCAACAAGCACACCGTCTGCCACTAATTGCAGGCGGCGCGTTCGTTCCGCACTAGCTGGTGCTGCCAAATTATCCTCTACGAAAATAAAATGCGAACGCAAAGCATGTGCAACGTCTGGGTCAGCAGTTGCGATACGTCGAATCACTTCAAACAATTCCTGATTAGTAATACCGCTCCCACCAAGTTCCTTTGGCAAACGCAATGCTCCGAGCTTTGCTTCTTTAATCCACTCAATCGCCTTCGTCGGTAAAAGACGCGCATCCTGTCCACGGCGTAGCTCTGCATCTGCTTGAATGCTTTCTAGCAAGTTTTCAAATGCTTGTGAATTTATGTTAATCGGTTCTGTTTCTACTTTAACCATTTCATGTCCTCCTATACATTTCGTTTATCTAGTTTTTTAGCAGTTTGATTTCCTACAAATTGAATCACTTGAACAATGACCACTAATAGCACGACCATAAAGAGCATGACGTCTGTTTGGAAACGGTAATAGCCATAACGAATTGCTAAATCTCCAATGCCCCCACCGCCAACAATTCCTGCCATTGCAGAGTAAGAGATAAAACTAATTGTGGTAACTGTTAATGCCAGTAAAATACCCGAGCGCGCTTCATTTAATAAGACATCTTTAATAATTAAATGCTTCGGTGTGCCGATCGCAATTGCCGCTTCGATTGTTCCCTTTGGTACTTCTTTCAAGGCTTGCTCAACAAGGCGCGCAAAATAAGGAATTGCGGCAATAGATAAAGGCACAGATGCCGCAAGCGGCCCAACAGTTTCACCAACAATCATGCGTGTCACTGGGATAAGCACTACTAGCAAAATAATAAATGGAAATGAACGAATCAAGTTAATGACCATATTAAGTAAACGATTAACCGTCGTATTTTGCTGAATTGAGCCTTGCTCCGTTAAAAAAACATATACGCCGAGTGGAGTCCCTAAAACAATTGCAGCCACTAATGAAAAACTAACCATCAATGCCGTTTGTCCAACACTCTCATAAATTTCCGGTAATAGTGGCAAAATATTATCAAACATGTACGACCTCTCCTTTCAACGCTTGTGCTGACTCTTTGCGACGGTTTTCAACGAGCAAATGACCAATACGCGTCGTTGCTGAAGTCGGTGCTTGTGATAAAACTAACTCCTCTTGCACGCGCCCCTCTTCCATCACTGCAACTCGGTGACATAATGTATTGACGACATCCATCTCATGTGTCACTACCACAAGTGTTACACCAAGCTGTTCATTAATAGATTTTAAGAAATCTAAAATATTTTCCGTTGTTTGTGGATCTAAGGCAGATGTCGGTTCATCACATAATAATACTTTTGGATTTAATACGAGGGCACGCGCAATTGCTACACGCTGTTTTTGCCCACCACTTAATTGTGATGGATAATGCCTTGCTTTATCCGTCAACTCCACCACCTTTAAGATATGTTCAATCCTTTCAGCACGTTCCTTTTTAGGTACACCTGCAGCTTTTAAAGCAAATTCAATATTGCCGACCACTGTTTTATTCAGCAATAAATTAAAATGCTGAAAAATCATGCCAATTTCATGTCGTTTTTTTTCAAGTTTTTTGGGCTTTAAGGCTGTTAACTCTTCACCATCAAACCAGACTTCACCTGTCGATGGCTGTTCAATTAAGTTAATGAGTCGTAGTAACGTTGATTTCCCTGCACCACTAAATCCAATAATGCCGAAAATCTCCCCCTGCTTCACCGTAAGTGACGTATCATGCACTGCCTGAAACGATGATTTTTTCGACTTATATGCCTTACTCACATTTTTTAGTGTAATCAATCACAGCACCCTTTCTGTTGTATACTTATCAATTTACTTGGTATTTAATGCGAAAGAATTTACTCGCGGTACTACCTGTTCATAGAATACTGGCAATTCTTGCAATGGATGGCGAAATGCTATTAAAATTTTTTCAATACCAATCGCTTCAAGTGCTTTAATTTTCTCCGCAACCTGTTCATAACTACCAATTAGACCAACACGAAAGCCTTCATTATTGGCAACAAAATCGCTAATTTCTTTCGCATTTTTCCACATACCTTTCGTTTCCTTACTCTTTTTAAACTGTTCAATCGCTGCTTCATCCGCCTGTTCTAAAATATGTGCATACTCGCGCTGTGCCTCTTCCTCTGTTTCACGTGCAATCACATAGGCCGCCACCGCATATTTTACTGTGCGCTTATTTGTAAGACCTCGCACTGCTTCAATTTGTTCAATTAGTTCTTCAACTGGCGCACCATTCATAAAATAAATATCTGAGTTTGCTGCCGCAATCCGCTGCGATTCCTCTGAATTTCCGCCTTGATAAATTGCTGGATACGGTTTTTGTATCGGTTTTGGTGACAATGTTCCACCATTAATTTTGTAAAAGTCTCCGTCAAAATGAAAATTATCCTTCGTCCATAACCCTTTTACTACTTGTAAATATTCCTCTGAGCGACGATAACGATCTGCATGCTGAATCCATTCGATACCAAAGGCTTCCTGCTCCGCCTTAAACCAACCACTCACTAAATTAATATGAAAACGTCCATTAGAAATCACATCTAATGTAGCGCCTGCTTTCGCTAATGTTACGGGATGGATGAACCCTGGTAATATAGCAGCCAATAAATGTACCTTTTCTGTTTTCATCGCCATCGCGCTAATGATACTAAGTGGATCAAGCTGTCCTGAGTCTGAAGCTGAACCGCCAATACGCCCTACATAACGCACTGGATATAAAATACCTTCCACACCTAATCGATCTGCTAATTGTGCCAATTCAATATTGTAAGCAATATCGCTACGCTTTTCTTGTACAACATGTGAGCGTAAAAATCCTCCACTCACATTACCTCCCCATGTTAAAAAATTCATAATGATTCCTCCTATACCGTTACTGGATTAAACTTCGGTAACACATCTTTACCAAAACGTGTCGCTTCTTCTGCATGTGGGAAGCCAGATAAAACAAAGTGTGTAATGCCCACATTGACATAGTCATCAAGTGCTTCTTTTACCTGATCTGGTGTGCCAACGATTGCGGTCCCTGCACCTTTTCTTACTTTCCCAATGCCGGTCCAGCTATATTTGTCGAAGCGGTCTGTTTTTGCGGCAATTTCCGTCATACGCTGCTGTGCGACAGAGTCACTGCCCGATTTAATTTGCTGAATCGACTGCTGTACATCCGTATCGATTTGGCTAATAATATGATGCGCCGCTGCCCATGCCTCTTCCTCTGTATCACGTACCACAATATGCAGACGAATGCCATATTCTAACGTACGACCATATTTTTTAGCACGCGCCTTTACATCTTGGATTTGTTCACCAATGCGCGCCACTGGTTCACCCCATTGTAAAAACACATCCGCATGCTCGGCCGCAATTTCTTTGGCGATATCAGAAGAGCCACCAAAATAAATTGGAATGCCTGCTTGCTGTTTAAGTGGTGGGAATAGCGTCGCATCTGTTGTTTCGAAAAATTCACCTTTATGCGTCACAGAGTCTTCCTGCCATGTTTTTTTAATCACATCTAAAAACTCACCCGTACGTTCATAGCGCTCACCATGCTCTGTATAATCGCCGTCTTTTGCGAGTTCGGTTTGTGAACCACCTGTCACCACATTTACTAATAAACGGCCATCAGAAAACTGATCCAATGTTGCCGCCAGTTTAGATGCCACAGTTGGTGAAATAAAGCCTGGACGGAATGCTACAAGTGGACGAATTTTTTTCGTATGATGAACGATAGCTGAGCCCACTGCCCATGAGTCTAAATAGGGTACGCCTGTTGGAATTAAAATACCTTCAAAACCAGCATCCTCAGCCGCCTGTGCTACTTGCGTAATCGTTTCTAAATTTGCTGGACGCTGCGGTTTTTCCGTTCCTAAAAATTCACCATCGCCATTTGTTGGTGCAAACCAGTAAAAATGTGTATTTGTCATTATAAATTCCTCCTATAAGATAGACGTAGCAAATTGTTGCCATGCCTCTTTTTTTGTATGCTGTTTATAGTAATTCGCATAGGTTCTTACGGGGTCTCCCGAATAAAAACGCTCATATAATTCATGGCGTGCTCCGAGCTGACTGCCAACTAAATCCCATGCTACCTTATGCAATAATGTGCGGTCATATCCATTCAATGAGGCACCTTCAAAATAGGAATGCCATTCTGGATGTACATCAAATAATTCAAGTGTCGCAGGTGCTTGAAGTAAGCCTGATGCACTTAGCTTTTGAATAATTTCAATCGCTTTCGGATAATAGGTCGTTCCTAAATTTCGTGCAGTCGCCAAATATTGCTTGTTCGGTAAATATACACCGTTAATTAATTGCCCTGTTTGCTGAGCTGTTTGAAGTAAGGCCTTAATGACCTCAATTTGTGAAAATAGCGTTGCTAATTCATTTTGAACATGTAAGAAAGACGTAATATCCGCCTCACTTGCTAAACGATTCGCAAGTGCCGCTACTGCTGTCAACTTACGCACAAGTCTTACTACTGTTTGATGCTGACTTAGTGCCCCCGCTACAGGATCTTGCTGCAATTTCCAAGCCGCTTCCGGGTCCTCGTGTACTAGCACATATTCCCATGGGATGAGTACGTCTTCAAAAAGCAACACCGCATCCATTTCATCAAATCGTGCACTAAGTGGCTGATTTACTTTATCGTCACTTGCAAAGGAAGCGCGGCTAATAATTTGTAGACCCGCTAAATTCGCTGGAATCAGGAAAATATTAGCCAACGATTTTTGTTCAGCACTACGTGGGTGAAATGATGAAATAATGTATTCATCTACATATGGTGCAGCTGTCGCAATCGTTTTTGCACCGCGTACAATTACGCCTTCTTCTGTTTTTTTCACAATCCGAAGCTGTCCACTAGCCACTTCAACTGCAGATTGACTACGTTTACGCTGTAGATCCTGTGCCGCTGCAGTTGATAGTAATTCGTGCTCTTTGGAATCGTTATAACGCCGTATGATTTTCTCCTCAAAATGTGGAATATATGTAGCAATCTGACGTCGATTTGCGTACCATCCTGTTTCAATTTCTCTCGAATATTCGGATAGACGGCTCATCATTCCAAAAGTCTCATCCACCCAAATCTCATAGGCATGCTGCTTTTTCTGTAGTTGCTCTATATTTTTAGGAATATGAAACGAAGCATGTCTCCCCTCTATATATAATGCTTCATTTGATAATGTAAGTAATTTTTCAATTGTAGTCACTGTGCCTTTAAATGCATGATGCGATGCCAAATGCTCTACCTTTTCTGTACCGTACCAAACATTTCGTCCATCATTTAAACGTTCTAGCCAAGCTGTCATAAAAGCAACTCCTCTCGTTGCTGAATTTTCGTTAAAAATGTATCTAAATAATCATCAAGCGGTAATTTATCATAATTTTCAAAAAATAAAGATTGGATACGGAATGGGTCGCCTGTATAAAAGCGTTCATATAAATCATGACGACTCCCTAGTTCACTTCCTACAAGTTCCCACCCAATACGGAAAAGAGCCGTTTTTTGTTTTGCTGAACTCGCAGCGCCGACATAATATGTTTCAAGTTGTTTTTGTAATGCTTCATCTTCAAAACGTTCGATTAATGTGGAGGGTAGCTGTGTAAATCCACCTGCTCCAATTTCCTTTAAAATACTAATCGCGCGACTATAATAACTCGTTCCAAGATTTCGTGCGACTTGTAGTTGTACAGCACTTGGTGTAAAAACACCATTCTCTTGCACAAATCCATTCGTTTCCGAGGTGTGTAGCAATGCTTCAATTGTATCTACCTGCATGTACAGTTCGCCCACTTTTTGCTGAACATTTAAAAATTCTGTTACGCGAATACTTTCAGCAACCGCCGTCGTTACACCTGCCACAAATTTTAATTTCGTCAATAAACGAATGACCGTTTGATAATGTGCTAATTCATTTAACTGCTGATGACGATGCGCTTTTACTACTCCCTCTGCATTGCCGCGTATAAAAATGCGGTCATTCGGGATAAATACACGATTAAATACGACTACTGCATCCATTTCATCAAATTGACTAGCAAGCGGATATAATGCCAAATCCTGCGCCGCATGACTTTTACGGCAAATAATTTCAAGTCCTGGTGACTGTGTAGATACAATAAAGAAATTAGCAAACTTCTCTTGCTCTTCTGCTTTACTATAGGGTGTATTGACTAAAATATCGTCAACATAAGGGGCGCCTGTCGCAATCATTTTTGCACCACTTACGTAAATACCATCTGTTGTTTCTTCTACAACATGTAGTAGCGCATGTTCAGGGCGCTCTGTCAGTGGCTTCGAACGATCAATTTGTGGATCAGCAATAGCTGTCGTTAGCAAACGGCGCTCTGATTTTAATTGCTCATAATACCTTTCTATTTTTCGGGGAAATGTCGCATCATACTGTGCAAACTGCTCGCGGTCTATGTAGTATCCGGTAATCAATGCATAAGCATAATCGGATAACCGGCTCATCATACCAAAACTTTGTATACTCCATGCCTCAAAAGCTGCACGTTTTTCTAACAATTGCTCTTTAGTTGTCGGAATTGAAAATGCCTGATGTACATACTTACCAAGTTTGGCATCCTTATAACCAACCGGCTCGTCATCAATACGTGCTAATAATTCTTGAATCGTTTGAAAGGTCCCTTTAAACGCTGCATGCTCTGCTAAATTAGTTACTTGCTTCCCATCTAGCCAAACATGGCCCGCACCTTTAATTGCTGTCATTCCATCCTCTCCTTTCTATGATTACGGCTAGTTGTCTAGTCCGTAAAACACAATCGGAGCCCTTCTATTATGAGAAGAGCTCCGGTGGTCCAGTCGCTATAAATATTTAATTAAGAAAACAAAAAGAGCTCTTAACAAATCGCATCAAATGTGTCGGTTAAGAGCTCTGGTTGTCCAGTCACTGTAAAATTCTTATGCTTCATAGATTAAATGAATAATACCCATTGGTCAAGTATGAATTAAAAAATATTTTAAAAAATAATCATTGCTAATTTTTCTATTACTTGCTAGAATACTCTTTAATTCCTATCGGCTAACTTATATTTCCGACCGGACTACCGGAGGCACGTATGTTTTTACATATAGTGCCTCTTTTATTTTACCCAAATTAAGGAGGATATGAAGAATGAAGAAAATTGTAACCATTTTATTAAGTATTGTACTTTTAGCGGTGCTCGCTGCTTGCGGCAAGACATCAAGCGACAATAAAGCCAGTGCAGATGATACAAAAACAATCCGCATTGGCTTTACTCCAGGACCCTATAGCGATCAAGTACGAAAAGGGATTGAGCCAATTCTAAAGAAACAAGGCTACACTATTGAATACAAAGAATTTACAAGTGGTAATGAAGTGAATTTTGCCCTTGCTGAAGGATCACTAGATGCCGATATTTATCAACATACGGCATATTTCAAAAATTTTGTTAAAGAAAATAATGTCGATTTAACCGAAACCATCAAAGTTCCGACTGCACCGATGGGTCTTTACTCAGACCGCTATGATTCATTAAAAAATTTAGATAAAAACAAAGAATATAAAATTGCGATTCCAAATGACCCACCAAACTTTGCACGCGCTCTTCGTTTATTAGAACAACTTGATTTCGTGACACTCAAGAAAGATTATGAGCCATTAACTGTTAGTAAACATGATGTTGAAAGCTATCATATTAACATTAAATTTGTTGAAGTAGAGCAAGCCCAATTGGCTCGCGTCATTAGTGATGTTGACTTTGCCCTTGTAAATGGTAATTATATTTTAGCAGCCGACCGTAGCTTAGATGATAGTCTATTACTAGAGGACCCGCCATTTGAATACCAAAATTTAATTGCTGTTCGCACAGAGGATAAAGATAAACAATTTGTAAAAGATTTAACGGCCGCCTATAAAACTGATAGCTTCCAAAAATTAATCGAAACAGATGCTGAATTTAAAGGCTTCTGGCAGCCAGATTATTTTAAATAATAACTATAAAGAGGCTTTGACATACGTATAAAAACAACCGTTCCTATGAGCATAAGAAAAACCGGAACCGCACTATAGCGCGATTCCGGTTTTTCGTTGCGAACGCTAAAAAAGGAAAATGACTTGTTTTGTCCCAGCCTCTTTATTATGTCTTTAAAATTTGTAACGTCTCTTCTAAAAATAAATGCCTATTAGCTACATTTTCGATCCCTCTAGCCACGCGGTCATAACGGAATGCACGAATAATCGCTTTTAAACGCTTCGCGACGACTCGCTCCTCCTTCGTCCATACACGATGTTTTTGATACGCCTCCGTAAATAATGTGTAACGCTCCTCAGCCGAAAACATGCTGTCAGATTCCACATGCCAACAGCAATAGACAGCTACCGCAATGCACTCATTTAACAGGCGCTCATCGCCAGCTAAATTAAAGTCAAAAACACTTTGCACACAGTCTCCATCAAATAACATATTATAATGACAAAAATCCCCCTGCACAGCAGCTATCGGCAGACGCTTCCAACAATTCTTCAAGTATGTACGATGTGCTAAATACTGTGTTTCAATTTCTTCAAAAATATTTTCTTGCCCGTACGCTGCCTTCATTTCTAAAAAGCTTAGCTCATTTTCATCATAATCCCCAATTGCCTCCGTTGCATTACCGCCAAATAGACTCCAAGACGTTGCTCGGTGAAAACGGTACGATTGACGAAGTGATTCTGCATGCAGTTTTCCAAGCATCGTGGCCATTGATAGAAGCATACTATCTGTTAAATGATTTACTTCTCGCCCAAACTGACGTGTTTCTATCGTCCAAGTGAGGCCATCTTTTGCTACTGCATATACCTCATCTTGTGTTTTTTTATACCTAGGCACCGGTAAAATCCCTATCAATTTATTTGCAAATTGTGCCTGTTGCTCTACCTGCCAAAGTGGTGCTTTTTCTCCTTTTACAATCCACTCGTCTCCTTCTATATCACGAATAGCATAGATTTTTTTCTCACTATCGCGTATAACCTTTTTCTTTTCGGTTCGGATGCCCCAAGTTTGTTCTATCATTTTTTCACTTCTTCCTTTATTTTTATCTTTTATGTAAAAATCCAATTGAAAATCTATAATAACACTAGCGTGACCGATATATAAAGAATTTATTTCCATTAATTATATGATATAAATCGAACGGAGATGTTTGACATTTTGGCTCATTCTATTCCATTGCAAAAAGTTTATTTTTTCAGTGACAATTTTACATTTGCCTATGCCATTCAAGGTTTTGTTGAACGATATTTAGCAAATGAAATTGAACTCATTAACATTGTTTATTTTCATACACAAGCAGACAAACAGCGTTATACAGCAAATCAAGTGCTCTCTGAAACCGTTCAAAATTTAAATGAAATCGGGCTAAACAATTTTGATTTTATCCAGCCGGTCGTCATTACTGGCAGACAGGAGCTTAAACAAATGTCAATTGAGGAAGATAGCGCGATTATTACGATTTTCAATTCAACAATTAGCTATGAAAAATTTGAAGAAAATCCTGTTTTCACAAACCGATTGCATCATAATTTCTTTAATCTTCATTTACCCTATCATGATGTGCATTTGATGCAGGATTATTTTATGCGTATTAAGGCATTGCGCTATAACCGTGATACATTAGGTGTTTATATTAAGGCATACCGGTCCCATCTGAAAAAAGAAAAAGATTTCGACCCAAGTTTTTATACAGTACCCGCACATCGATAAACGATTTCTAAGCAGACGGTTTTTAATTTGAGACCATGAAACATTGTAAAATGGTATTATCTAATGCATTCTATCCAGCAAAAAACTCCTATAACACATACCTGTCGTAGGAGCTTTTTAGTTATTCCATTTCTTTTAATAATTGATGCAAACGCCCTTCATAAAAAGTATATAGATCATGATGATCAAGTAATTTAAAAACTTCAAGCGCCTGGCGACTAAGTCCGATTCCTTCTTCTTTTTTATCTAAAATCATACGCAAGCCTGTATAGTATTTAATCATCGTTTGCTCGAAGAAACGATTTTGACCATTATATAACTTTTTAGCAACGTCGATAAAAACATCTGTTTTTTGTCGATTTTTAATTTTAATACTAATATTCATTAAGTTAAATAGCATCATTGAAACCGCCTCATAATCGCTTCGCAAATCCCTGTATTTTAATGCGCGTTCAACAAGATTTTCCGATAAAAGCATCGTTGTTTTTGGCGGAAATAAATATAAGAAGTTATTGAACAAAACCAATTCATAATAAGACCATTCATTGATACCCATTAAATATTCTGTTAGTTCAATACGATAGGCATCTGGAATTTTTTCTGTATCAAATTTTAGCTCAATACACTCACATAAAATTACTAAGTGGCGATAGTAAATATCGTTTGTATCCACATATTTTTTATGTGCATCTTCTTTTAGCTTTTGTATACCGTCAAAATCTCCATTCATATACATTTCAATAACATCTGTATATGCTCGATTCTTATCACTTATTTTAAAATCATTTTTCATAAAGAAAAATTCATCATAATTCACATTACAGTAATCCAAAATATACGTTAATTTCTCTGACGAAATTTGATGATGATTGTTTTCGATTTTTGCTAAATAAGGCCTTGTAATCATCATGGCATTGGCCACTTGTTGTTGTGTTAGACTTTTACCTTTACGGATTCGTTGTATTAATGTACCAATTTCCATTTACCCACCTCAAAAAAATGTGTCATATAGTTTACAAAAAATGCACAGCGTTCACTTTTCTATTATATTATTTTTAAGGAGGCGTTAATATTGAAAAACTTTAAATTTTCAACTAAATTTAAATTTGCTCTAAATTGTGGTACTTTACTTGCTGCAACTGTTATTGTCGCAGCAGCAGACCACTGGTGGCTAATTTATCCTTAACGAAAATGCATTTGCCAAATATGCAAAATTCCATTATTCATCCCAAATGGAGATCACCTCTTACTAGTACTTAATTTAAAAATCCCTATTATGTAATAACCCGAATTGGGCCCACAATTCTTCACCGCCATGAGAATTGTGGGTTTTTCTGTATCAAAAAGGAGGAAGGGATATGAAAGTTTATTTTGACGAGCAGCATTTTTTGCGAGAAGCAACATTGGACCAGCAACATCTACAGCAAAAAATCACTGAATATGAGCAACAATTCCCTCATGCGAAGGATTTAGAAAAATACCGGCTTGCTAGTATTCTTGGTTATTATTATCGCCTTCACAGTGTGCATGTTCCGACTGATATTGTTGTGGCTGAAAATTATTTTCACATCTGTCTGGATTATGCGCAAGAAAACAATGACCCCCAAAAAGAACTCATCACACTTGTTCGTCTTGGTGAAACATACAAATATAGTGACTTACATGCGCTTGCGTTAAAATTATTTAAAAAGGCACTATTCTTATGTGATACACATCTTATCGAATCACATCGAGATTTTATTTTGCAGCATATGGGGAAATGTTATATGGAAGTTGGGTTTCATCAAAAGGCTCAAAACTGTTTTCATCAAGCATTAGCACTACGCAAGCAAAAAAGAATACGGAATTAATTGACTCCACCAAAAAGGCACTTTTGCTAAATCATAAGCTTGAAATGACAGGTAGATTTTCAAAATTAATTTATAAATAAAACAATTAACAAACTAATTTATTAACTAATTAATTTTTACACATGTTGACTCTACAGCTACTGGATACTTTATGCTCAACGTAGAAAACATGAAGGAGTTATGCTTATGAAAGCAAACATACAATTACGCGCTCTTGAACGTGAAGACCTACGCTATATTCATCTCTTAAATAACGACAACAAAATTATGTCTTATTGGTTTGAAGAACCTTATGAATCATTTGCCGAGTTACAAGATTTATTCAAGAAACATATTCATAACCAAAGTGAACGTCGTTTTATCTTAATGGATGATAAACAAACTGTTGGTCTCGTTGAGCTAGTAGAAATCGATTTAATTCACCGAAATGCAGAGTTTCAAATTATTATCGACCCACAATCACAGGGAAAAGGTTACGCAAGTATAGCTACTAAACTTGCAATTGAATATGCCTTTACGATTTTAAACTTGCACAAGATTTATCAAAAGACATGCTTTCAAATTGAAGGCGAACTGAAAGAAGAATTTTTCATTAATGGGAGCTACCATGATGCGATTCGAATGTGCATGTTCTAGCGCGATTTTTTAAACAATTAAAATAAAAACACTACTCGATATTGAGAGTAGTGTTTTTATTTATTAATTAGTTAACAAATTAACTAACTAACTAATTAATTATTTTTTCTTCTTTGATACTGTCTCTGTGCCAATGGCACCAATAATCGCTATAAGCAATGGTCCTGCCATCCAAAAAAGCGAATCATTAAAAAAGGTGATTTGCCAATCTAAAAAATGATTTCCAAGTGCTACAATAATTTTAATAATAATTAGCAAAGCCCCAATTAAAAATAGCCCATCGAAAAAAGCTTTTAACTTCGGATGATTTGTTGTTTTCTGCATATAAGCCTCCTATCGTTCTACACTTTTCATTTATTCAAATAATACATTTCTGTTATTTTTTTAGGATTTCGAAGAGGTGTGATAAACGCCAAACTATTGTCATCCGGATCATTAAAGTGAATTTTTGCGCGCGCCCCTATTTCATTTGCTATTAGGAATAGCTCAGTCGGCGCAAATCCAAAAGCTTCTCTTGATGCAATATCTCGATGTTACAACCGTTTGACTACATCTTCTAAATCCTCCAGCTCTACTGAAAAAGCAATATGCCGAACAGATGGGTGACAAGATACGTTAGCATGTTACAATCCTAACTAGTTTTTCTGTTCTACAATCTAAAAGAATATAAATTTATCGTCTACAAGATGATCTACTATTAAACCTAAATCATTGTAAAAATCGATAGCTATTTTTAAATTCGATTGGGAAACGTGCATCATACAATTCGTTAATTATCTGATGTTCTATTTAAATTTATTTATTAATTAATAGTTTAATAAATTAACTAATTAATTTCAAAAACATATACTTCTTCATTCAATAGCCTACCACCTATACGAACTTTTACCGTTTTAACATAGTCTGCACCTAAATGCGTATAGAAGTGGCGCGTCGCATTATCCGCTAAAACATCGACATATGCTTTTTTATAGCCCTGCTTTTTAAAAGCGTGCATCAATTTGTCTACTAATTTGCGACCAATTCCCTGCCCATGACAAGCATCTAATAAGTAAAGTGATGTTAAGTCCGTCGCACCTACTTCTGTATTTTCCTTACGTTTTCCTCCGGTAATGAAGCCGATAATTCCCGATGAATCCTCCGCTACAAATATCATATTTTCACGATTTTCTAAATTTTGATTCCATAATTTTGTGCGCTCTTCTACAGATAATTCATCTAAAAAATGTTGTGGAATAATCCCCTTATACGTTGTTTGCCAACTTTCAACATGCACCGCTGCAATCCCACTTGCATCTTTTTTTATAGCTTCGCGAATAGTGATCATACTGTCTCCCCCATTCTTTAGTTGTTAGTATACAGGAATTTTTTTACATTATCAGTCTAACTTATTTAAACACTTTTTTAAGAAAAGAATACGCTGTGCTACAATAAGTACAGCATTCATAGAAAGGAGCCTCCACTTCAATTGCTCACTCGAGATACACTTGAAAAACAACAAATTTATTATTATTTCTTGGCACTCTTTCTTGGTGCACTCGCTGGTATCTTCTCACCTTCAATTGCCAGCTCATTCTCTGCAATTATTTCGATAACACTCGCCATTTTAATGTATAGCATGTTTTCGCAAATTCCATTTACATCCTTAAAAAAATCATTCGTCAATAAGCGTTTTCTTGCAGCACTATTAACGATAAATTTTCTTGTAGTACCGCTAGTTGTCTGGCTATTAACGCGCTTACTACCTGATAATTCACCGATGCTTCTTGGTATCTTTCTTGTTTTACTCACACCTTGCATTGACTATGTCATCGTTTTCACAGCGCTTGGTCGCGGGAATGAAAAGCTAATACTCCTTGCTACACCGATTTTATTACTTGCGCAAATGCTCTTGCTACCAGTTTATTTAACACTTTTTATCGGAGAGCATGCCGCAGCAATTATCGAAATTCGCCCATTTATTGAAACATTTTTAGTCATTATTTTACTACCACTAATTGTTTCTGTTTGTACTCAATTACTTGCAACGAAAAAAGAAGTTGCCCAAAAGGTACTTGATGGTTCCGCGTGGCTACCGGTTCCGTTCATGGCATTCACTTTATTTATCATTGTGGCTTCACAAATTACGAAGGTCTTAACATTTATCGAGGATATTTTAATCGTCATTCCAATCTATATTTTATTTATGCTCATCATGCCGTGGATTGCCAAAGCGATTGCAACGCTTTTCCGCTTAGACATCGGTGCAGGACGTGCGTTAATTTTTAGCAGCTTCACACGAAATTCACTCGTTGTGCTCCCATTAGCTCTTGCACTTCCTAGCGCTGTACAAACTTTTGTCGCGGCCATTATTGTAACGCAAACAATTGTTGAAATTATTATGGAGCTCCTTTATATCCGCCTCGTTCCAGCATTTATTTTACGAGACAAAAAAGCAGAAAACGCGTAAAGCATTTTCTGCTTTTTCCTATTATTGACCGTAAATTTGGAAGCCTCTTTTTTGCTGTGCATTCTTTAATAAAATAATAATGTTCGGAAACTCTTCAACATTTACATCCTCATGACTTGTGATGCCATTAACTTCCTCGCCAATTAAACCAAGTAAGAACGGGTTCAATTGCTCTGCTACTGTAATAAATGCTTCATTTATTGCAGCAGAACCTGTACGGCGCAATACTTTTGGGGACACGCTAAGCGTTAGCCAACTGGCCTCACCCTCTGATTGCATTGCCGTCACAACGCATGGGACACGCCCTTCAGCTACACGTAATTGCCCCTGCAACTCTACATAATCTCCTGTAAAATGAGCTATGCCAACAACATTATCTGTATGTAATCGTTCAAGCGCCTGTACTAATTGACCTTCAGTAAGCTCCAATGACAATTCATAAAAGCCGCCTTTATCGTACTTTTCCATTTTATCCCCCCTATTTAACATTATTGTATAACAAAAAAAGCCTGAAAGCCTAAAAGCTTCACATTCTATTTTCCTTCTTTTAAATACAAGCACATACTAAATAACGAATTCAAACCTTTATTCGTTATTTAGTATAGCTTCGACAAGTGGCATTAATGGATACAGTAGCCCGATTTTTTCTGCAGCATCTACCATGGAAAGCTGTGCAACCGCTGCATTTTTTGGTGCGTCTTGCAGTGCTGCCATAACAATTTTGTCATGCGCCACTTTATCGCCCGCCATTAATAAATCAAATGCTTTTGGAATGACCACAACCTCTACCTCTCTAGTTACATATGTATATAAACATTTAAGCGTTCCTTCGACCGTTTGCGGATTCGTGAAAAATAAGGTTAGCGGTAGTTTTTGTTGTTTGAGTAATTTAAAAAACGGCACATCAATTTCAATCATCGGTACCGACAATGACGCATCCATTAACGCAATATAATTCGTACACGTTACAACAAGGACATCTGGTTTAGTTGTTGCAATCCATTGGAGCTACTTCCCTACCTGCATTTTGGCTTGCTCTATTTGATGATGTTGTACATGCCACATCACACCTGGATCTACATAGTGCTCCAGTTGGACAGTATGACTATAAAAAGCCCGTTCTATATAAGCAATATTTGAGTAGTGTGCATGCAAACATGCAATATTTATCATTGTCTTCACCTCAGTAAATTTATTTATTAATTGTTTTATAAATTAACTAATTAATTTTATTTAGTATAACAAAAAAGAAGCTATGTCACATTTTGGAACTGCCCCACGAAAGTGAGACAAAGAAAAAGACACGTTCTTTCAGCTAAATTTGACGGACGCTTTCCTGGGGCATGGCGGACTTGCCCGACTTGTGACGATATTTTTTCTTTTTGACGATACACTGCCACGCATTGTCACGCATAATACGCTGCACCGTACCTTTACTAATGGCGTGCTCC
>NZ_JBHUOR010000116.1:0-25226 GCF_042686175.1 Kurthia populi
TTCAGAAGAAATTATTTCCATTTAATGGTCTCTTCTTTAGCGTAGCGTTTCGATGAATTAACATAAATATCAATTAATACAAAATTAAGTTAGATATGCGTGTTGAAAAATATTTTTTTGACACTCAAAAATGGCGTGAGCCATTGATATATCAACATTTATAGAGGGAGGAGATAGTATGAGTTTAGCATTAGCAGAAAAACATTTAGCTCAGTTTCACGTAAATGAGCGTATTCAATTATTAAATGAATCATCCGCAACAGTAGAAGAAGCGGCCAATGCATTAAACTGTGAGCCTGCAAGAATTGCGAAGTCTTTAACATTCGGTGTTGGCGATGATGCAATTATGATTGTTGCAGCTGGGGATGCCAAAATCGACAATAAAAAATTTAAAGAACAATTTGGTGTCAAAGCGAAAATGCTCGCCCCAGAACATGTAGAACAGCTTGTCGGTCATGCAGTCGGTGGTGTTTGTCCCTTTGGTGTACCACAAACCGTACCGATTTTTTTAGATGCTTCACTGAAACGATTTACAACGGTCTTTC
This sequence comes from Kurthia populi, assembly GCF_042686175.1. Lineage (NCBI taxonomy): Bacteria > Bacillati > Bacillota > Bacilli > Caryophanales > Caryophanaceae > Kurthia > Kurthia populi. The sequence goes on from NZ_JBHUOR010000116.1 coordinate 546, forward strand.
CTGCATGCGGTACAGCGAACAGTGCTATCGAGCTAACCATTGCTGAGCTCGAAACATTTAGCAATTACCGACAATGGATTGACATCGGTAAGGGCTGGCAATTGGAGGTATAATTTTTTAGCGCGTAGAACGATTTCATTTTTCAGAAATGGATCAGAGGCTCAAGAAGCGTGTTTTGGCTACGACATAACTGAAAATATGTGACAACGCCAAAAATAATTACGCTTTTACATAGAAAATAACAAATCTTTATGAAAAGCTGTCATTTATCGCAATTTTACGGGCGCGAAAAAAGCCGATAAAAACCCAAAATGACGAAAAACAGGCGCAAAATCGAGCTCTGAGGGGCATTTTTTGCACACTTGAAGCGTAAATTTTCACGCACGTCCAAAAATGCATTGTCATTTATTCAAAATGCTTCTATACATGTTGCATCGACCTATTCCGGCCCGAAAACACCCCTTTTCCAGTCGAAAAAGGGGTGTTTTTTGCTGCTTTTTCATGAGCTTTTAATAAAAAAAGCGTTGTCAACGCGCAAATTATTTGTATAAAATACGCTACTTTTTGTTATTTATCGACAACTAGGCAAATTTTCACTAAAAGGTTGTGTCTTATCCCCTAAGGCTGTCGCTTACTCATAAATATGTCGTATCTAAAAGACGCTTTCTGAAGTTATCCACTATTTTTCTTAAAAAATAGAAAAAATGATCGATTATGATGACATACGACATTTTTTATTAACGTTTGCCATATACCGTAATATGTTTTGGCAAGATAGAGAAATGTGCAGGCAAATGCTCCATCATATCTCCATCAACATTAAGCTGAATGCCCGACGGTCCATTAATCGTCATTTGATGCGCTCGAAATGCATGCACATCTTTATCATCACGGAATGTTCCAGCAGCAATTTTCGTCATCAATTTCGCGATTGTTAAAACAGAGCCAGATCTCACAACAAACCCATGTAAATAGCCATCATCTACAGCGGCCTGATCCGCAATTGTAGACATACCTCCTACAGAATTCGTTAGCGCCACTAATACGAGTAAAGACTCCTCTGAAAATTGTTGACCGTCTGCGTCAATATCAAAAGAATAGGTTTCGTGTTGAAATGCTGCCTTTGTACCTTCCCATGCATACGCAAGCGAGCCAAGCATTGATTTTTGCTCACTCGATACATTGCCCACCGAATCTGGCAATGAACCGATTGCTACAACATTTGTAAAGTATCGACCATTGAGCTTACCAATATCCACCTCTACGGATGGACCACCAATGCAGGCAATTGCTCCTTCCACATCAAGTGGAATGGACAATGCACGCGCAAAATCATTTACTGTCCCAAGAGGTACGACACCAACCTTTGGACGATATGTTTGTTCGGCTAAGCCATTAATACCCTCATGCACCGTTCCATCACCTCCAACAAGCACCACTAAATCTAGTTGCTGCTTGCAAGCTTCTTTGGCAAAGTCCGTTGCATCGCCTTCCTTTTGTGTTTCACAAACCGTCACCTCATAATGTGCTAATTGTTTTTTTAATTGTTCAATACAAGATGTGCCTTGCTCTTTGCCTGATGTTGGATTTATAATAATCATCGCTTTTTCCATCGCTTTTCGCTCCTACTCACTACTTTTTTTAAAAATGAACGTTACTGTATTACCGCATTTCATTACGTCATGTAACTCATCATAAAAGCTACCTCCCTCAATTCCAGATAAATGACACCATGCTTTTGTGCGTAACAACGCTATAAATAATTCATTGCGTAATAATTGATTCCGTTCATCCATTGCAAGTTTATCAATACCAACAACATACAGCATATATGCCTCATGCCCACGCGCTCGCTCTACAGTTGATACCGTCACAGCCCCAGGTACGGAAAACGTTTTATCATCTGGAATATGTGTCGGCACGCCACGTTCTGCTAGCCCCGTTGCTACTTCTTCTAACAATTTCTCATCTTCGCCAAAGACGAGTACTGCGATATGCCGCGTACAATCGAGCTCATCTTCATGTATATTTTGCTGTAGACGCTTCGCTAAATCGTCAAGCTCCTGTGTACGTGAGGCATGTGTTTCAAGCGTTACTAAATCGCCATTCCATAGCTTGGGCACACTATTTGGTGAATGCTCTGGTGGGCGATATAACACAATTTGCTCCCCTTCTTGGAACACGCCCATCCGCACTTCGTAACCTAAATGTTGCCATGCATCCTTCGTCGTAATGCCAGCTAACATCCCCTCTTTTCGCAGTAGTCCCATACCGATTGTGTGCGCCGCAACGATAATCGGTCCAGGTGTACGATAGCAGCGATGCATAATATCACTTTTTAACAAGCCACCCTTATGCATTCCTGTCACAAAATGACGAAATGACGGCTCCTCGCCAAATAAATCGCGTGCGGTCGGTGTCAACATTTTGGTTAAATCCGTACTCTCATCGTACGCCCAAATTAAACGGCGATTTACCTTCTCATTTTCAATTGGCTGTACGAGCTGATAAGCAAGCCAGTAAAACGCTTGTTTATCCTTATAACGATACTGCTCGTCTGATACAAAGCATTCGCCTTCATCGATTAATAATGCATCATATAGTTGTGTAAAAATATACACATTGCTTAAAAAGTCTGTGCATAATGCGCCAACTAAATCACTATCCGATGTAATATGCTGCTGCTTTTTCAGTAATTGGTGTGTTGGTGGCTCATAGCTATGCGCTTCACAAATTGTCGCAAAAAAGCCATCATCACCGAAAAATGATTTTACCTGAATATGTGATTTTGCTGTCTCATAACTTACCGCATCATTACTAAAATAACGTAGCCAATGGTCGATTTGGTCGATAATCGTTTCTTGCAAATGCGATGAAAAATATACAAAGCCAATTTGCCAATCTGGATATTTCAAATGCATATGCGCTGCTTTTTGACACTGTACAACGGTTTTCCCTGTTCCTGCAATGCCGCGAATACGCTGCTGTCCTGGTGGAATAATTTTACCCAATTCATTTTGCTTTAAATCTACTTCCTTCGCTTGCTTTGATAACTCATAAACCACTTCATAGCGTGTGCCGGTCTTCGTTGGTCGCTGTTCGCGCTCACGTAGGCGAATACCATGTAATAACGACTGTACTAATAAAAAGCGCTCGTCATTAAATCGTGCACCTTTTATTTGATATTCAGCATCTTTCATCGTTTGCCATAGGCGGTTAGGTGTCAGCTTATTGCCGAATATAAAATGCGCATCGTCCATGTCATGTTGTGCAATATGCGGGACGACTACAAAGGACTTACCGTGTATTTTATTTTCTGTACGTGGATCTCCTCGATTAAAGACTTCCATTAAATTTTCTAGCTGTATTTGAGCACGCTTTTTTTCTTGGTGTAATGTCGCCGCATTTACTTCACCTGTATGCACATGCAGCATCAAAATGCCTTCCTCTCGGTCAATAATTAAAATATCCGGTTGTTCGAATGTATCTTCTATTTTTGTATATAAAGGAAAGCGCCAATAACTTTTGCTATCGCGCTTTGCAAAAATTTCTTTTATCGTTTGCCAAAGGAGCCAGTCATGTGAATCCTTTGAACGTTCAAGACGTTCCATCTCAATAAAGCGTTCCATCATGTTGTCACTATTCTTCACGTAGATCACTCCCATTCTCGATATTAATTATCCTATACCCACATTTCTTCGAACAAATACGGGTATAGACAAGGTAAGGAGGAATTGACAATATTCACCTTATTCATTTTTGTGCCACAAGTGCCAGTCAATGTTTAAAGCGCTTACAAAAGTGCTATATAAACAATAAAACTAATAGGGAGGGTTTCACATGTATGAGAAAATCATGGTTTGTGTAGATGGAACGGAAATGTCGTATAAATTGTTTGAACAAGCAATTGTTGTCGCCGGACGTTATGATTCAGATGTCTATTTAGTACGAATTATCGATATGCGTGCTATCCCCTATATGAAAAGTTATGCAGCAATGACCTTCGATCAAATGACTGAGGATGCGTATAAAAAATGTCAGGAAGTTGTCGCCTCCTACAAAGCAAAATCCGATACACCTGAACGCTATGACCGCGTCAATATTATTGTCGAAGCAGGATCTCCTCGAAAGTTAATCACACCGAAAATTGCGAAGGAAATAAATCCTGGTCTTATTATTTGTGGGGCACGTAGTCCGAAAAAAGGCGCAGAACGCTTTGTTGGCAATGTGACGATGCATATTTTAAATACGGCAAAATGCGATGTCCTTGTCGTTCATCCAGATTTGTAAAAAGTTGTCGATTCCCCTCCCCGCACCATGTATACTAGGTGTAGGGAGGGATTTTTATGTATCAACATATTTTAGTTTGTATTGATGGCTCTGAAGTATCACCACTCGTTTTAGAACACGCAATTGATGTGGCGGGGCGCCATGCCGCAAAAATTCATGTGGCGAATGTCGTGGATACACGCAACTGGCCTAGCTTTGAAAATTTAACACAGACAGAAGAACAGTTAAAACAAGCAGCACATGCAAAGGCCGAAGAAGCGGTGAAACAATTCATTGAAAAAAGTGGATTACCAGAAACACAATTTGATGTCATTGTCGAAGCCGGTTCTCCGCGCTCGATCATCACAAAAAAAATCGCCAAAGATGTTGGTGCCGATCTTATCATTATCGGTGCATCAAGTGTCCGTGGCTTAGACCATCTTGTTGTCGGTAGTGTCGCAAGTGCTGTCTTACGCACCGCGACTTGTGATGTACTTGTCGTACGTCGCCCATAAAAAAAACCCCAGCCAAATTGGCTGGGGTTTTTATATTACTACGGCAGTTTCACGGTCACTTTAAATAAATCGCCGTCCACTTGGATTACTAGATGTGTGCCATGTAGGTTGGCAATGGACTGTGCAATCGCAAGACCAAGGCCAGAGCCCTCTGTATGGCGTGATGCATCGCCGCGTTTAAAGCGGTCCACAAGCTCATCGACATTTTCCGTTAATTCATAGGCAGAGACATTTTTAATAGTCAGTGTACCTTCTTTTAATTGCACATGCACACGTGTGTTAGGCGCGCTATATTTAATCGCATTGCCAATTAAATTGTCAATCATGCGTGCCCATTTCGCTGCATCCACCGTCAATGAATAGCTTTCAGCATCGAACTGTGTGCGAATCGTTAATTGTTGCGCGGTCGCAAGCTCTTCATGCTCCCCAACAAGCTGCTGGAGTAACTGGACATAATCAATCGTCTGCTTATGCAACTCAACCTGACCAGATGCCATTTTTGTGACATCAAATAAATCATCAATCAATCCTTTTAGTTTTTGCGTTTTCGCATCGAGCACCTCAATATACTTCGCATGCTCCTCAGCCGTTAATGCCGGATTTTTCAGTAAGTCTGTATACGTCATCATCGCCGTCAGTGGCGTTCGTAAATCATGGCTCACATTCGTAATCAGTTCGGTCTTCATACGCTCACTATTTTGCTTTTCAGCCATTGATTCATCGACACCCATTTTTAATTGCTGAATGCGCTGTGAATGCTTCGCAAGCGGTGACGAGCCTGTTAGCGCTGTATTCTTGTGACCAAGTAAGGCTTCATTCGTTTGATCCATCACTTGTTTCATCGCCGCTAAATGCTTCAGTCCCTTGTACATGATGGGTAGCATCACAACGAGCCATAAGAAGATGTAAATAATTAGTATACTACTGTTGAAATTATACTGCATAACAATGAGGAATCCAATCCCTGCTAGGAAAAAGGCAAACCAAGAAAATAGCGTAAAGAAAGTATATTGTGGCAGTTGAAGTGCCTGTGCAAGCATTTGACCAAACTTCACTGAAAACAAGCGCTCACGCACATTTCCACCGCGGAATGCATAAACAATATTATGCATAAATTGCAGTAGCCAATAAATTAAGAAAGCGGAAATGGCCCACATACTAATAAGGGCAAAATAATCGATAGTAGAACCATAGTAACTCTGTGTGAAGATTGATGTCACATTTCCGCCAATTAATAAGCCAATCACGCCAATCACGAGCGATAGCCCAGCTAACACTTCAATCGACCAAGAGAGCTTCGGATACTTTTTACGTAGTGGCCACCATAAAATCAGTGCAACAATCAGTGCAATAACACCTGCAATTTGAATGATTTGTAATACAAGCTTCAACTGCTCAGCTTGCGTTATAGCCTTTCCAAGCTCGGTCGTAGCTTTTGCTGATGCTGGCAAATACCACTGAATATCGTATGTTGCATCTTCCGCTGGGATAAACTCAAATTCGAAGCCATCTTCCGGAGCCTCGTACCAGCCATAATAACTGTCATATGAATTAAGATTAACATTTGATTTTTTTTCAGAGAATATAGCTTTTTCCGTTGTATCTTCATTTGAGAATACTTGTCCCGTTTTTGTATTCGTTGCTTTATAGACAATACCATCTAACTGTGCATCATCATTTTTTAAACTCTCATAATATTTTTTAATATGCTGTTTTTTTATAGGCAACACAATTTTCGTTGTAAACGCATCGTCATTATAAATTTTTTGATTGTAGCGAAGTGCTGCTTCTAGCTCCTGCTCCAGCGCCTTTTTTTGCTTAGCTGATGTTTTATAGCTCATAACGTTTTTATACGCACCGCGAAGATTTTCTGTCCGTTCATTTTCTGAGCTTGCTAAGCTTGCACGGTACATCTGTAAATCTGCATCGGTTACGGTCGTGTTTTTCAGTAAATTCTTTAATTTATGCTGTAAAATAATCTCCTTCTCTATTAGTGTCATATTATTTCCAGCTATGTTTTGAACATTTTCAGCATCCTTCGCTGGATTATTAAAGCCAAACATAACATATGCCACAAGTGCGACACAGCTCAGCGCCAGCAACATACTAATAAATCCTCTTCTCACCTTTATCACCTCATCATTTTAATAAGAGAAAGTGAACAGCACATACAATAATTGTCGATAAGCCTAATATCGTTGCAATAATCGACCAACTACGGCTGCTCAATTTTATAGCCGACACCCCATACTACTTTCACATATTGCGGATTTTTTGGATTAGCTTCTACTTTTTCGCGGATTTTACGGATATGAACAGCGACGATATTCGCCGCATTATAAGCAGGCTCCTGCCAGACCGCTTCGTAAATCGCATCTATTGGATAGACACGACCAGGATGCTGCATGAGCAACGTCAAAATTTGAAATTCAAGCGGTGTTAATTTCACTTCATTGCCGCTGACAAAGCATTGCTTTGTTTCCACATTGATGCTCAAATCACCAACGTCTATCGTCGCCGCATTATTTTCTACAGCATATGTACCAAGCGTCATATAGCGGCGCAGTTGAGACTTCACGCGTGCCAGTAGCTCAAGCGGACGGAAGGGCTTCGTCATATAATCGTCCGCACCGACAGATAGCCCTAGGATTTGATCCGCTTCCTCTACTTTTGCGCTCAGCATAATAATCGGAATATTACGCTCTGCTCGAATTTTAAATGTCGCCTGAATCCCATCTAGCTTTGGCATCATGACATCTAAAATAATTAAATGAACCTCTGTTGTTGCGAGTAATGCAAGCGCCTCTTCTCCGTTCTCTGCCTGTACGACCGCATACCCCTCATTTTTCAAATAAATTTCAATTCCGCTGCGAATATCCGCATCATCGTCGACTACTAAAATCGTATACATGTCCATTGCCTCCCTCTCGAAGTACCTCTATCGTATAAATAATTTCTTAACATTTGCTTATAATAATTATGAAGAAATTCTTAAGTTTTGTCTGCCCCTCTTTAAAAATGGCGAAATGATTACAATTTCACGATAATATCCCTATTTTTAGCGGCCATTCATGAACTTTTTGTAACGGCTTTCTTTTTGCTGTAGTCATAAGCGAAAAAATCACCTATAATAAGCGTAAACGGATTGGAGGTTATATACCTATGATGGCTATTATCACTACTATCATCTTCATGGTAATTGGTATCGGTTCAGTGCTTGCGCTTTTCGTAATCAACGCATACGATATCAACTATTTATCACTACCACCTGAAGAAATTGAAAAACACCGCCAAGCAAAACGTAACGGAACAAAAGTTGCTCATTAGTTTTGACTTGTAAGAGACTTTGACAGTTGTCTAAGTCTCTTTTCTTTACCTTCGTACAACAAAAAAAGCAGAAATCGCCTACTGACGATTTCTGCTTTTTCTATGTATGTCTAACGTAATTCATCACACACACAATTTCCATTCCACAATCCCTATTTGTTATCCTACAGAAGTATCAGGCGAATGTAAAGCCCTAAAAGCGTAATTAGCAAAATAGGTGGCGTTAAACGTATGCCTAGCTTGAAATACTGGCCCCAAGAAATGCGAATTCCTTGCTGACGCAGTACATGCAGCCACACAAGGGTCGCGAGCGAGCCAATCGGCGTGATTTTAGGTCCTAAGTCTGTACCAATAATATTGGCATAAATGAGTGCTTCACGTATGATACCGCTCGTCGATGTCTCGGCAATTGCGAGCGCATCGATCATGACGGTCGGTAGATTATTCATCACAGAGGATAATACCGCCGCAATAAAGCCCATTGAGATGGTTGCTGCAAATAAACCATGCGATGCGCACCACTCAATGACCTCCGCAAGCACCGTTGTAAAGCCCGCATTGCCCATACCATAAACGACGACATACATCCCAATGGAAAATAACACAATATTCCACGGGGCACCTTTGAGTACAGCTTTCGTTTTTACCGTATCTGAACGACTGGTCGCCACTAAAAACAGTAAGCCTGTTCCAAGGACGATAAACGATACCGGAATATGAAGCGGCTCACTAAGAACATAACCAACAAGTAAAATGGCGAGCACGACCCATGACCAGTGAAAGAGCGTCTGATTACGAATGGCCGTCTTTGGTGCCTTTATCGACGCGACATCATAGTGCTTTGGAATATGTTTACGGAAATAAATGTACAATACCGTAATCGTTGCTACGAGTGAAAATAAATTCGGCACGAACATACGCGATGCATATTCCATAAAACCAATTGAAAAAAAGTCCGCCGAGACGATATTCGTTAAATTACTAATCGTAAACGGCAGCGATGTCGTATCCGCGATAAAGCCACTTGCCATAATAAACGGCAGGAGCATCGCCTCTTTAAAGTGCAGATTTCGCACCATCGCGAGGACGATTGGCGTTAAAATAAGCGCGGCCCCGTCATTGGCGAATAATGCGGCCACAACCGCACCGAGCACACTGACGTAAATAAATAAGCGAATGCCGCTTCCTTTTGCGAAACGTGCCATATGAAGCGCGGCCCACTCAAATAAGCCGATCTCATCTAAAATAAGTGACACTAAAATAATGCCAATAAATGCAAGCGTCGCATTCCACGTAATGCCGATTACTTCTTTTACATCACCAAAATCAACGACACCTACAAGTAGGGCAACAGCGGCACCAATACACGCTGTCCACCCGATATTAAAGCCTTTCGGTTGCCAAATGACGAAAAAAATCGTCACAGCAAAAATTCCGAAAGCGAGTAAAAATGTTCCCATCTTGTACGCCTCCTCAGCGTGATACCTTCCTTATGCTAAGGGTTCTGTGACAAAAGTGCAATATATGAAAAAAGAAAAATCACGCTATCAGCGCGATTTTTCTCTTTTACTTAATCGGTCGTGCACGAATCGTCCGCTTCAATGGATGCTCCGCTAACATATTCATTTTTAAGTGACATGCTGCTGGTTCTATCGACGCCATAAATTCAGCCACCGAATCATAGTGTTCATTGATTCTACCTGATTCTAAAATCGCAATCTGATCCGACATCAAACAGGCCGCTTTAATGTCATGTGTAATAAAAACATACGTTAATTGAAATTGTACTTTTAATCGTTGCAATAACTCAATAATTCGTTGTTGATTGACCATATCTAAGCTACTAATCGGCTCATCTAATATGACCAATTTCGGTTTTAATGCTAGCGCACGCGCAATGTTTATACGTTGTAATTGACCACCACTAAACTCACGTGGGTATTTCGTCAAATCCTGTGCGCTTAACCCGACCTGTTCTAACAATTCAATTATATAAGCGCGCTTTTCTTCGGGTGCCACTGCACGATAGTTATCAAGTGGCTCTGCAATAATTTGCTCCACCGTCATCCGTGGATTAACAGCCGATAGCGAATCTTGAAATACTACTTGTAAATCTCGACGCAATTGTTTGAGCGTCGCACCTTTTGCTTGATATAAATCCTGTCCTAAAAAAGTGACCGTCCCCTGTGTCGGACGTTCAATACCGAGCATAATACGTCCAAGTGTCGATTTCCCAGCACCACTTTCTCCAAGCAACGTAAAGCATTGCCCCTCAGGAACCGCAAGAGAAAGCTGCTGTAGCGTAGGAGCCGGCTGCGTTTTTAACAGGCTTTTTTTCTTATACGTATGAGAAAGTTGCGTCAATGTCAAAATTGTCATGACAAGCCTCCTTCAACTGTCGGGTATGTTAGACGCGCATTCAATAAATGCTTTGTATACGGATGGACGGGTGCATCAAATAAAGATTGCACATCGGTCATTTCAACAACTCGTCCCTTTTCCATCACAATAACGCGGTCTGCCATCTCTGCAATAACGGATAAATCATGTGAAATTAATAAGATAGCCGTTTGATGCGTAACTCGTATATGTTCTAAATGTTTGAGCACTTCTTTTTGATTGTATAAATCAAGCGCTGTTGTCGGCTCATCTGCAATGATTAACTTTGGGCGTAATACGGCCGCAAACGCAATCATGACACGTTGTAGCATTCCACCACTCAATTCAAATGGATACATTTTCAAAAGTTGAGCGGGATTCTTCAACTGTACATCGCTCAGTGCCTCACAGGCTTGCTCCGTCGCTTGTTTTTTCGTGCATGCTGTATGCTTTCGAATAAGTTCAATCAATTGATGTCCAATTGTATACAATGGCGAAAAAGCGGTCATTGGATTTTGCATAATCATCGCCAATTCACATCCTCGGCGTTGACGCAGCACTTCTTCATTCATCCCTGTCAGTTCTTCGCCATTCAGACGAATTAAACCGTGCTGTGTAAATTCTTTATCGAGTAATTGAAAAATAGCTAAACTCGTTAGCGTCTTGCCACTTCCGCTTTCGCCGACTAAGCCAACTACCTCGCCTGCTTCAATCGAAAAATCCATTGGATATAATAGTCGTTTGTCACCTAAATCGATGGCTAGCTGCTGCACGTCTAAAATAGTTGTCGTCATTATTTCTCTTTTCCTTTCAGTGCTTGCTTGTTTACATCAAATAAAGTCGCGAGGGATTCTCCTAGTAAATTAAACAACATCACGACAAACATAATACATAGCCCCGGATAAAGCATCAGTTCAATATTACTGCGCACAAAGGATTTCCCTTCTAAAATCATCATGCCCCATTCCGGTGTCGGTGCTTGCACGCCGAGCCCTAAAAAAGACATCGATGAAATATTCATAATCGACCAACCCATTTCAAGCGTACTCATCACTAATAGAGGTGGTAAAATATTCGGGACAATATGCTTTCGTATAATACGAAAAGCAGACGAACCATTAATACGTGCAGCCTTAACATAATTTTCCGTTTTGAGCGTTAGCACCATGCCACGGAAAATACGTGCATAATAAACCCATTGTACAAGAATCAATGCGAAAACAACTTGTTTTAATCCTGGACCAAACATACCGACAAGACCAATGACCAATAACAAATTCGGAAAAGCCATCATCGTTTCGCAAATGCGCATCAAAACATAGTCAATCCAGCCACCAAAGTAACCTGCTACCGTTCCTACAAGAAGACCAATTGATAATGAACAAATAAAAATGACTGTCGCACTTCCAAGCGATGCCTGCATCCCAATAAGGAGGCGTGATAAAATACAACGCCCTAAATGATCAGTGCCAAGTGGATACTGTGCAGAAGGACCTTGTAATTTCATCGCTAAATTCACAACGGTTGGATTATTTGGTGCAAGCCACGGTGCGATAATTGTCAAAATAAATAACAACGCAACTAACACACTATAAAATGTTACTAATTTATGCTGTTTTATAAAATGAATCATGTTATAAATGCCCTCCTTTTTTCACGATACGAGGGTCTATATACATTTGAAGAATATCTACTATTAAATTACATACCAAATATAATACCGCTGACAATAACACATAGCATTGAATGACCGGCATATCACGGCTAAAAATAGCATCGATAAAATAACGCCCAAAACCTGGAATGGAGAAGACTACCTCAACAATGACCATCCCTGTCATCAACGTTCCTAAATTAATCCCTAGCCCCGTAATAACTGGACCAATAGCCAGACGCAGCACATATTTCACCATAATGATGCGTTCTTTTAAGCCTCTCATTCGTGCAAATGACACAGCTGGTTCATGCATATGTTCTAACATATTGGCACGTAGCATTCGCGTATACTGTACAATAAACGGCAACGCGAGCGTAATCATTGGCAAGATAAGATGTTGCCATGTCCCTACCCCTTCAAGCGGCAGAATCGCTAATTTAACCGCAAAAACGATAATGAGTAGATAGCCAACTAAAAAGGCGGGCATCGACGCACCGATAAATGCTAAAAAGCGCGTACTATAATCGACAAAACCATTTTTGTGAAGCGCGGTATAAAAGCCAAGCGGCACACTAATTAAAAAAGTTAGTATAATACTGCCTAGGCCAAGCTGAAATGACACCGGTAGCCGTTCACGAATTTCATCGATTACAGGTCGTTTCGTCATATAGGAATCTCCAAAATCAAACTGAACCACCTTTTTCACCGTCTCTACATATTGAAGAAAGATGGGCTTATTTAAGCCCATCTCCTGACGTTTCTCTTCTAATGCTTGTGGTGTTGGGTGTGTGTTTGATGCTGCAAAATAAGCTTCAGCAGGATCAACCGGCGACATCTTGACCATGATAAATGTTAGCAAAATTGCTAATAAAAAAATCGGAATAATCGCCAATAAGCGCTTTACAAGAAATCCAACCACATTGCCACCTACTTCAACTTAATGTCTGTGAATGAATGTTCATCACGATTTGGCGCAAAGTGTAAGCCCGTCACATCATCTTGGTAGACTGCAATTTTATTAATATATGAAATTGGTACAATTGAATATTGTTGTTGAATTTGGGTTAAAATATCCGTGTACATTGCTTGACGTTTTTTCTCATCTGTTGATTTTAAAACGCCTTTAATTTCTTTGTTTAATTGTTGTTGCTTATCATAAGAAGCCATCGTTACATGGTAGCCAAACCCTTCACTTGCCACAATATTTACGAATGTATGTGGGTCATACGGTGTACCATAGTTGCTGAATAAGTTAATGTCAAAGTCATCGCCTTTAAAGCGTTTCACTTGGTTCGCTAATTCTTCTGATACGAGATTTACTTTGACACCAATGGCTGCCCATTCGGATTGCATTGTTTCAGCCATTGTTTTTTGAATCGTATCAGCTGAAACATACATCATTTCGATTTCAAGTGGTTTGCCATCTTTTTCACGCGCTGTACCGCTCGCATTTAATTTCCAACCCGCTTCGTCTAATAGCGTCGCTGCTTTTTTCGGATCATATGCTACATCCTGTGCCTTAACATCTTGCGTATATGGCATATTCGTTGATAATACGTGATCAGCGGCTTCTTCCATTCCGGCTGTTACGCTATCTACCATTGTCGCTTTATCAAATGACATAGCTAACGCTTCACGTACACGCACATCAGATAGTGTATCACGCGTCGTATTCATGACTAATTGACGCGTTGCATACGGTTCTGAAATTTGTGTTTCTAACGTATCATCTTTTTGAAGATCTTTAAATGTTTCCGTTGATACAGCGCCTTCACCGATAATTAAATCAATATCGCCTTTTTCAAGTGCCATTGCACTCGTTTCTGCATCTGGAATGACTTTAACTTTGATTTCTTTAACATCTGATTTTATACCCCAATAATGCTCATTACGTTCGAAAGTTGCATAATCATCCGCTTTGTATTCTTTTAGCACCCAAGGACCTGTTCCCACTGCTTCTTTCACACCTTTTGATGTGTCATCATCACTTGGAAACCCTGCATCACCTAAAATACGTACAGGGCGCGCTACAGCTAATTCTTGTAGTGTTGCATAATACGGTTCTGACAACGTCATTTTAACCGTTGCATCATCTACCACATCAACGGCTTTAATTTTTGTTAACACCGTCAACCATGAATGCGTACCATTTTCTTTCGTTTGACGTAGCACTTCGTCAAAATTACGTTTTACAACTTCCGCATCCAATTTACTTCCATCTGAAAACTGCGCATTACTGCGTAAATGGAATATGTATGTTTTGCCGTCTTTTGAAACATCCCAGCTTTTCGCAAGCATTGGTACTAATTTTCCGTCTTCACCATAGCCAACAAGTGGTTCGTAAACCATTGTTTGTGCAAACATTTGTGAAGGATTGTATACATGTGGATTCATTTCTGCTACATCACGTGGCCAAGCAACCGTTAATACATTGTCCTGTTTTGCATTATCTGCTTTACTCGCTGAATCACTACTTGAACATCCTGCTAATCCTAGCAATACCGCTGACACCAATAAACTTGCTACAATACTTTTCTTTTGAAACTTCATTCGCATATTCTCCTCTATCCTATAAGGTATAAACGAATCGTCATTTCGTTTATATTCATCCTCTTCATTTTCTTTTTTATAATGGCGTATCATGAATGCGCTGTCAATAACTAATTAATAATGTTTCTCAATTAAAAATTCTTAAATCAGTATTTTCAGCCAATTACGATAGATATTTTAGCGTTTAGACGCGAATTCCATATTGCTCATAATCATCAAAAATGTCAATTCATGTCTATATAAAACAAAAAACACCTGATTTCTCAGGTGTTTTTTATTATAACGTAAATGCCACGGCCCCTTGCTCGTCTTCAAAATCATGAATTTTCAGGACCAACTCTGATACTGCTGGCAGTAGCCCCTCATGTTTATTGTAGCCGACAAGTAAGCTCAGCATCTCAAATTGTTTTTTATCTTTTAAGGCGTTAAATTCCGCAATAAAGTCATCCGAAATATGGCACATGCCGTCCGTAATAAAGACAATATCGCCATCTTTTGCGGATTTTTCTAAATGCTGCATGGCCTCGCGTAGCGGTGCTTCAAAATTTGTGCCGCCACCGATATATGATGCTGCGACATCGAGCATATCACGCACGCTATAGCGCCCTTTTTTAAACACCTTGACGTCACTGTAGCCTACATCGCCGCTAAATGGAATAAACACAAAATCGCGCTTTTCCTTTTTGGCAATCGCCAACAGCGCGAGCACAAAGCCCTTTCCTTCGACATCAAGTTCCTGCATACTGCCACTCTCGTCATAGCACACAACAAAGGCGCCCTTGCCCTTTTTTGTGCGCTTTTTATAATCATACATGAGCGTGCGTCCTTCAGCGAAACGATGCATAAAATCAAGTTTCGATTCCGCTGCCTCAGACTTTAAATATTCAATCGGCAGTAGACGCTCCGCCGCGTTTCCCGTCGTCATGCCCTGTTTTAAAATTGTGTGGACCTGCTTTGTCTTTCGTGCATTGCGCGCCTTTAGCTTAAAGCGCCCTGCCCACTCGGCAATTTTTTGAAGCTCTGGATTTTTTGCTAGCTCCGCGGCCAGTGCAAGCTGCTCCTGTATAGGGACTTTTCCTGCATCACCGGCACCAACACTCGGCGCAAGACCACGTAGTAATTCATCGACATTCGACGATACTTCCTCGACCTCCTGTAGCTCTTCATCTAGCATATCCTGCCATGCTGCAAGTGCTTCTGCATCCCCAAAAAGCGTAGCAAGTTCTGCGGGAGACAGTGTATCGCTCCCGGCACCACTTGAATTAGACGATGCCTCGTAGTCAAGTTCCTCCTCCGAGGCAACAGGTTGTTCGTCTACATCAGCCGGCGTCTGTTCATCCGTCATTTTTTTGAGCCATTCGCCCGTCACATAACTAAAGCGCCACGTCGTGAGTGTCGCCAGTAGTAAATTGCCCTTTGCATTGCCGTGGAGCTTTTGAAAGGCCTCACTGTGAAATAATTGCTGTAACAGCACATAATTAACCGAATCTTCTTCTATTAATGTCGTTTCACCGCTATACAGCGCCTGCCATAGGTCGCTGATTAGCGTATCAAAATGCGGATAATCATACGTAGCAATCAATTCATCGAACTTTGGGAATTGCTGACGAATGCGTGTATACTGCGCCGCAATTTGTGCGTGCTCCTGTTGTAGTGGCATTATAGCAACACCTTCGTTAGCGCCTGCTCCACTTCTTCTTCAAGTGCCTCAAAGCGTTGTCGCTGTTCAGTCGTATCGAGTAATTCTTCGATTTCTACTTTCACAGCTTGCCAGTCATTATATGCCTCAGATGCATATTCTGTATACGCTTTATAGGCGAAATCCGGTGCCGTTTTAAAACGTTTGACAGACTCCATGACATTACCGTAAAATGCCTCTGCTTTTTCAAAGGCATGGTCAAGTGGCGTCAGCACGTATTCATGGATAATCTCATTTACTATCACGCGGTCATCCGCTTCAATCCAGAGCGCATCCTCAAGTACGAGTAAATCATTCGTCACGACCTGCATACGCCCACTTAATAGCGCCTGTGCTTGTAGTAGTACAAGACATTGCTTCGTACGGCGGTCTGACACCGGAATCCCCTGCTCTTTTAAGCGGAAATGAATGGCCACAAGTTGCTCTAAAATCGCTGCAGGTATTGTGACAGTGGTCACAAGCTGCTGTAATGAACGTAGCTGGGCGAGTGAAATCGGTGGAACATCGACTGCAGTGGTAGATGAACTAAGCATTGATAACAATGCGTCCGGTGTTTTTAAGCTCGCTACCTCGCGTCGAATGAGGAAGCGGTCATATAAAGCGGCTAGGTCATCCTCCTCGGGAAATTCATTACTTGCGCCAATTAGCGTAAATAGCGGTGTTTTCAGTACAGCCGTTCCGTTTTCAAACTGATGCTCGTTCATAATTTTTAATAGGCCGTTCAATAAATCAGACGTCGATTTAAAAATTTCATCTAAAAAGGCGAAATGTGCCGTTGGTAATTGACCGTCAATATTACGCTCGATTACCCCTTCTTTTAAACGATCAAATTTTGCGGAACCAAATAATTCATCTGGCTGCGTCGTTGGTGAAATTAGACGTGTGAACGTATTGACGTCTGAAAAGGCATCGATGAATTGCTGAATGACACTCGATTTGGCAACCCCTGGTGGGCCGATTAATAAAATATTTTTCTTCGCAATTAATGCGAGCATAATCGCGCGGATTTCCGCTTGGCGTTCAATGAAATTGGCATTCATTGCTTGTTCTGTTGCTAAAAGCTGTTTCACTAATTGTTGCATGACGTAGATCCCTCTTTTTCAAAATGGCGTAATAGTAGCGCGTTAAAGGCACGCTGCTGTGGTGGTAATGTAGTAGTTTTTTCTTCAATAAATGCGTGAAGGTCCTCAATAACTTCGATTGTTGTCGGTAAATGGGCCCCGTCTTGCAAGCCGCTTGCGACGTCATTGTAGACGCATGCGAGATAAGGCTGTTGCTCAAACGCTTCAATAAGCGGTGTCGCTTCGCTTTCGACCGCTTCCATCGAGCGGGTGTAGCGGCCATTCTCATAATGCGTCGCCGTATGTACAATCGTTTCAAAGGACTGCAGGCGCTGGATCGTATAACGCTTTCGTTCGGTAATCAACTGGAGCTTTTCAGTGCTTAGCTGGACACGAAATGCAGGGTTTGGACGGAATAAAAACACCTCGCTTGAAAGTGGGGCAAGTGCTAAGCCTTGTACAATACGTGAAAACGCATGATCGATGACCGCACTTTTCGTTTTGCCATGCATTGTATCCTTTTTAAAATACGTCGTTATATTCAGCACAAAATTCGGCAAATCCTCGGTGCGTAGCATAGTTGGAAAATCGTATAACACATCGGTATCCATCATATAAAATGTCATATAGCCATCGCGAATTCCAAGCTCATCTGCTGTTATATTGGCAGCATAGACGTCCACCGACACATCGTATAAATCATCGAAAAATGCACGGATACTCGCACAACTTACATGATGTTTTGCGAGAAGCCAGGCATTGGCATCGTAAATAAACGGTATATGTTTTGCGGCAAATTCAATATGGCGAATGACATGCTCATATAGCGCCATCGCAGTATCAGGTGTTTCCTGCGCACGATATGCATCATAAACGCTTTGAAGCGACTTCAGCGCTTTCTCCTGGTCACTATATTGCTTACGCACCGCACTCATCGATTGAAAGCGGCTCACATTCTTTTCAAGTTGTTTTTGATAGCGCGCTAGTAACGCATCACACTGTGCAATAAGCGCATCAACAACACTTAATTTAAGTGATACATAACATAGCGGCACATCACTTTCAATTAGCGCTAACTGTCGTAGCGGCGCTTTTGTCAGTGCCTCTGTTCGGTAAATATACTTCATCGTCAAAACCCTTTCCGTAAAATCTCTTCTTTTACTTTAACGCAAAATCTACGCTTTGTGGACCTTTTTGTCATGTCAGCAGATAAATCCCTAATAATTGGAAAAATATTGTATACTAATTAAAAAGGAGGAATAACGATGCGCCATGTTTATGCGTTTGAAAAGCCATTAGAAGCACCCCTTCATGATATTGAGTGGCTAAAACAACAACTTGAGCCCTTTCAACAATGGCTACGCAGTGATTTCGCCGTTCGGGATATGCCAAAGGGTTTTATTTGGACGACGTGGGAGCTTGCGACAAATTTTTTTAGAGATGAAAAACCACTTGCTGCTTATACGAGTGAGGATTTTATTTATCTCTCACCTGAACTTGATGAGTGGAAAGGCTTTTATGCTAAGGCTTTTGCAGATAGCCCTGAGCCTATTCGTACATATTTTAATACCATCACACTGAATGAAATTTTAACAATTGCCGGGCATGAACTTGTGCATCACTCAGATTTTTTCGTTGACGACTTTAGCGGTGATTACGAGCACTCTATTTGGTTCGAGGAGGGGATGTGCGACTATATTGCTCGCAAGCATTTGCTTGGACGCGCGCAATTTAATGAGCGCCTCGCGATGGATCAGGCAATTGTAGAGCACTATACCCCACAGTTCGGTACACAACCTATTGATAATTTTGGACAGGCGACCTATGCCCGTCAAAATTTAACGGAAATCTTTTATGAATATTGCCGTAGCTTCATTACGGTACAGCAGCTTGTCGACGTGCGCTACAAGGGAGACATAACAGAGGTGTTCCGTATCTACAAGGAATGGCATACGAACGGACGCCAAACAAGCCTTGCATCTTGCTTTACTACCGAAGTAAAATTTTAGCACGAAAGGTATATAAGTTTTCTTTGTGCTTAGTGCCATCCTCCTTTTGTTTCACTGTTAATCTTCATTTTTCTCATTAATGGGTATGAAAGGGTAAAAGGAGGTTTTCGGCATGAATAAATTTATTTTAATTATTAGTGCAGTCGGTCTTATTTTTTCATTCGCCTACTTTAATATTAGTGTTTGGAATAATATTGACTGGCTCCTGCTTGAGCGTGGTTACTATACTGCGATGTCTGGCATCATTGTCTTTTCCGTTATTTCTGCAGCAAAATCCATTACAACCGTTGTTGAAAAAGGTGGTACGAAGCTTGACCGTATTTACGCAGGCATTGCCTCGGTCATCGCCGTCGTATCTATCATTTATTGCTGTGTCAGTATTTACAATACCGATTGGGTGTATTTAGAAAAGGGGTATTACTGGGGCGCAACAGCCTTCATTACGATTACTGCTGCCTTAACGTGGATTTCACTTGAAATTGTTGCAAGAGAAAATGCGGCAAAACGTCCAACATATGAGGAAGATTAATAAAAAATATTTTCTAAGTGGAAATTGCAAAATGATGCAATTTCTGCTTTTTTTATGCACTTTATTGGAAGCGACTTTTTTTGTGAAAACTGTGCTATGATTAGGAGCATATTTCATTCGAAGGGAGTCTTCTGATGCGCTACTTCCACCCGATTGTCTGGCAGTTATTAGCCGGCACGGTTTTTGCGCGTACGGCAAGTTTTATGACTATGCCGTTTTTGGCTATTTATTTGCAACAGGATTTTCATGCCTCTGCGCTCATGATTGGCTTAGCTGTCGGTATTTCACAGCTCACCGCAACATTTGGCGGCTTCTTTGGTGGCTTTTTAACGGACCGTATTGGTCGAAAGCCCGTCATTATTGTCTCAATGATTGCCTGGAGTCTCGTCTTTTTTGGCTTCGCCTTTGCGCCTAATATTTGGACACTCGTCATCTGCAATGCATTAAATGGCTTATGTCGCTCTTTTTTCGAACCCGCTTCACAAGCATTAATGATTGATTATACAGATGAACGAAAACGCCGCCGCTTATTTTCGATTCGCTACACAGCGATTAATTTATCTGCCGTTGTTGGACCGTTAGTCGGTGTCTTAATCGCTCAAGCCGGCTCTATGCGCACCCCATTTTTAATTACGGCATCGATGTATGCAATCTATGCTATCATGCTACTATGGATTTTACGCCATGCCAAAGCACCAACTACTCTGCATCAAAAACAACGTGTCGGCAATATTGTTCAGGCCATTGTTCACGACCATACGCTCGTATTACTTGTCGTAGCAAGCGTTCTTGGGACCTTTGTTTATTCACAAACATCATCCACTATGCCGCAGTTACTTAATCTGACAATGGCAGATGGCGTCGCACTTTACTCTGTCCTGATTGCTATAAACTCTGCGACGGTATTAATTCTTCAGCTACCACTCAGCATTTTGAGCGAGCGCGTGTCGATTAAAACGAGCTTAATTACCGGTGTCTTACTATTTTCGGGCGGGATGATTTGTTTTCAATTAGCCGATAGCTGGTCATTTTATATTGTGGCGATGATTATTTTTTCAGTAGGCGAAATTTTTGTTTTCCCAATGATGAGTGCGGTCATCGAAATGATTGCACCTGCCCATCAAAAGGCGACCTACTTAGGGGTCATGCAGTTCCAAAGCTTCGGTGGCTTTCTTGGACCGATGCTTGGCGGGTTACTGTTAACACATGCCGCATCCGCGCTATATTTTGTGATGGCGTGTGTTAGTTTATTATCGCTCGTGTGTTATTTAAGGGCACTGCGTCATACAACACGTTTTTCAAACTAAACTATTAGCGGAATCTGAAAGGGAAAGAAGGAATATCCATGAAAAAAGCCATCCCGTGGTTGCTATTTGCCGCGCTATTTTTCATTATTTTGTATACGGTATTATTTGCGATGCACC
This sequence comes from Kurthia populi, assembly GCF_042686175.1. NCBI lineage: Bacteria > Bacillati > Bacillota > Bacilli > Caryophanales > Caryophanaceae > Kurthia > Kurthia populi. The sequence goes on from NZ_JBHUOR010000116.1 coordinate 21,965, forward strand.
GCATGTCGAACAATACGTTAACCGACATGTGGAAGGTTTCGTTTGAACGACCATTTGATGATACTACTTGGACCTATGACATCGAGCAGTTAACAAAAGAGCCCCTCGATATGCAGTCCATTCAACTACTGCATCATGACGAAGAACTCATTCATATCGAACAATTTGAAGAAGGAACAACCATTGAGGATTTCAACATGTTATTGCATCCTTTCTATTTACAAAGCGCAACCAATATCGTAGAAAAGGGAGAAACGTATACCCTCATCATCCGTTATAAACAGCATCATGTGCTAAAACGTGATGTGTTAACCATTAAATAGAAAAAATGAGGCTGGGACAAACACTTTATTTTCCTTTTTTAGTGTTCGCAACGAAAAACCGGAACCGCGCAACCGCGCGATTCCGGTTTTTCTTATGCTCTTATGAGAGATTGTTTTACACTTATGTCCCAGCCTCATTTTTTTAAAACAAAATATCCGTCCAAATTTTCACAGCTGTTAGCGTAATGAGTAAAGCTAAGAAAATTTGAAGTGCTCGTGTATTCATCGTTTTTGCAACCTTAGCGCCAAGTGGAGCGGCAATAATTGCTGCAACTGCTAAAATGATGACAGGCAACCACTCAACTTGTCCCGTTGAAATCTTGCCAATTGAACTCCCGATTGACGAAATAAATGTAATCGCTAGACTCGAAGCAATTGTTACGCGCGTTGGAATTTTTAAAATAACGAGCATAATTGGTACGAGTAAAAAGCCCCCGCCTGCACCTACAATACCAGATCCAACCCCAACAAATAGCGCTAGACCTGCTGCAAGTGGTTTATTAAAAGTTACTTCTGTTGTATCTGGCACTTGTTTTCTTGGTATCAACATCAACACAGCAGCAAGTAACGCAAAAATACCGTATACGATATTGACGCCTTCCTCACTAAAGCTGCTTGATAAAAAACTTCCACCGAGGCTCCCCACTAATACAGCAGTCCCCATAATGAAAATGAGTTTAGTATTTAAATAGTTGCCCTTTCGAAAAGCAAGTACACCTGAAATCGATGTCACAAGCACTTCAACCGCCGTAATACCTGATACTTCATGCGATGTGAATGATCCCACACCGAGTAGCGCCGGGATATATAATAACATCGGAAATTTGATGATAGCTCCGCCAATACCGAGCATGCCGGAAATAAACGAACCCACAATCCCGATAGCAAATAACGTTGCAATAAATCCAATGGTCATAATGTGCCTTCTTTCATTTGTGCCTTAGTCCACATTCTATAGTACACGTTTTATCGTAACTTTTATACGGTAGAGCGCTCTCTTCATATAAAACATAAGAACCGATGTATTTTGCACGAAGCATGGACGATTTTTATTAAAACAATTCATTAGAATGATAATGAAGGTGCTGCATCTTTAGCAAATTCTAAGAATGTAACAGCTCCGCCTACTTCGATTCCATCAATAAATGCTTCTTTAGTTAAACCCATTACATCCATTGTCATTTGACAAGCAATCATTTTTACACCTAAATCTTGCGCCATTTCAACTAATTCTGGAATAGATGGCACTTTCGCTTGTTTAAAGCCTTCTGCCATTGCTTCTTTCCCTGCTGGTAGTGGTAGTGCATGCATCGCTTCTTTGTGAATTAAGTTTAACCCTTCAAATGTAAAGAAAATGGCTACCTCTTTGTCAGTTGCGGCTGCTGCCGTTGCGATATTGAATACTTTATAAGCGTCGAAAAGACCACCGTTTGATGCGATAATAGCTACTTTGTTTGACATAATAAATTTCCTCCTATTAATTAACGAATTATAATATAATGTGTTATTTTACTGGACCTTCCCAAGCAAGCATGCCACCGACCATATTTGTCGCGTCATAGCCCATATCTGTTAAGAATTGTGTTGCTTGTCCACTGCGTGCAGATGAACGACATACTAAAATATAAGGTGTTTGCTTATTCAAATCTGGTAATTTGGCCTCTAATAAGTGCAAAGGAATATTATCAATACCTTCAATATGTCCTTCTGCCACTTCTTGTGGTGTACGCACATCAATTAAATGTAGCGCCTCACCTGCATTCATTTTTGCTAATACATCTGTTGTTGAAATTTCCTTCATCATTGTTCCTCCTTAATAAGCACTCATACCACCGCGAACATTTGTCACGTTCAGGCCGAGCTTTTTCATTTGTTTGCATGCTGCTTTTGAGCGCATACCACTTTGACAGATCACGACAATTTCTTTGTTTGTTGGTAACTTACTGTAATCTGAACCAAGTGGCATATTTTTAAATTGACGTAAGCCGTTCGATTTATACTCCGCTTTCGTACGTACATCGATAAATACCTTATCTTTGTCATTTAGACAATCTTTTAATTGTGCTGTTGAAATTGATGGTATTTTTGAAAAAAATGAAAACATAAAACGACCTCCTATACGGTTAACGGTATTTTCTTTTCAGTAATCACTTTACGATTAATATCATATACCCCGTGAGGTATAAAGTCAAAGAAAAGAATTTATTTTTTTATTAGACCCTTTATTTCAGCTTTTTATACAATTTTAATTTTATTCATATTATGTTACAACATCTATTAAACCTATTTTTTCTTATAGAATTTCTACACGCCATAGGGTATTTTAAAAATCAAAAAATGAGTATTTTCACTTACAATAAAATGATATAATAGGTTAAGTTATCCATTTTAAGGAGCGCTTTTATGGTAAAATATCCTATAAAATTAGTACAATTACAAAGGATGTATGAGATACGAGCATGGATTTTAGAAGGATATGTGGCATTTCTTATAGGCATCTACTGCTTTATCCCCTTTTTACAGAAAATACAACATATTACAGACAGTTCGCTGTACTTTCCTTCTTCGTTTACGAACGCTGCACAGTACTATTTTCAGTTTGTGCCACAGTATGTAGTCACCGCAGTTGCTACTATACCTATTTGGCGCGTGCTTGCTACATTGATTAGTGATATGGCTATCTTTGGATTTTTTGCTGTTATTTTAGGGTATCTCGTGACAATGCAATTCCCACATAGATCTGCAACTAGTTCATCAAAGTCATTAACTCGAAGTCTGATGCTATACATTGCAGTTATTCAGCTCATTTGTGCGCTGCTATGTATTCAGCCCTTTATTTTATCATTTCTTCGCAGAATACCCCTCCCTCAAGGAACGTAGTGAGGAGGGGTATTCTGCGAACCCAATGATTCTGCCAGTACTAATTTGTTGAAAAGAAC
>NZ_JBHUOR010000117.1:0-27470 GCF_042686175.1 Kurthia populi
TAAATCCCTGTACAATCGCTAATTTTAATGCGCTCGTAAATTTCGTCATAAAAAAACCACACCTCCAATTGTTAGATTGTGTCTAACAATTGGGGTGCAGTTCAGAAACAATCGCGCTTCCTGCTTTTTTGTTGAAATGCTTAAAAGAGAAAGCAGTATATCAAAACCTTATTCTTTTGTATAATAGAAAGATATGTAGAAAGTACGAACATAGAAGGAGACAAAGTATGTCAGTAATTAATTTATTAAATGAAGATTTACAATCAAAGTGGAAGTTTAATGTGGCGACGCCGATTCAGGATCAAATGATTCCGGCAATGTTAAATGGGGATGATGTAGTAGCAGAATCACCAACAGGAACAGGGAAAACATTAGCGTATTTATTACCGATTTTAGAGCGTGTGGATGGTACGAAAAAAAATACACAAGCATTAATCGTTGCTCCGTCACAAGAGCTTTGTATGCAAATTACCGAAGTAGCACGTCAATGGATTGCCGGCACAGATATTACTGTTGTCCCACTGATTGGTGGCGCAAATACACAACGTCAAATTGAAAAATTAAAGAAAAAACCGACGATTGCGATTGGGACACCAGGTCGCTTAAATGAATTAGTGCGTGCGAAAAAATTAAAATTACACGAACTACATCATATCGTTCTTGATGAAGGGGACCAATTATTAGGCCGTGAATCACGTGTTATCGTAAAACAGTTTATTGATGGGGCCAATCATGACCGTCAAGTAGTTGTTGTCTCTGCAACAATTACCGATGAAATTAAATTAGTAGCAGAGCAATTAATGAAAACGCCAAAACGCTTCAAAGTAAGCTTAGAAGACATGCCAGACCAAGGTATTGTGACGCATTCATTTATTAAAATGCAAGAACGTGAAAAAACAGATATGCTGCGCCGTCTATCAAACCAAGAAGGCCTACGTGCGATAGCTTTTGTTAATAATTTAGATCAATTATTAATGAAAGAAACGAAGTTACATTACCGCCAAGCACCAATCGTGACACTTCATGCAGATATGAAAAAAGAAGAGCGCAAAAGAGCACTTGATGCATTCCGTAAAGGGGAGGCACGCGTGCTAATCGCGACAGATGTTGCAGCGCGTGGATTAGATGTAGAAGGCTTAACGCATGTTATTCATGTGGATGTACCGGTTTCACAAGAGCAATACACACACCGTTCAGGTCGTACAGGTCGTGCAGGGAAAAGCGGTGAAGTGCTAACATTATTAGTAGGTCCTTCTGAAAAACAATATAAACAAATCACCCGTTCATTAGATGAAAAACCGACTGAAAAGATTTGGGATAAAGGCGGTCTCGTAAAAGGGAAAGGTTTTTATTCAGCTGGTCCTGCGAAAAAAGGCAGAAACTCTGACAATTCTAAAAAGAAAGACTATAATAAGCAGTATGATAACCGTTCAGAACGTAAATATGACGATAAACCGTACAAAAAACGTTATGACGGTGACACTACTCGTAAGGACGAAGGCAAACGCCCATTCAAAAAGTATGATGAAAATTCATATAAAAAAAATGATGAAGGTAAACGCTCATATAAAAAGAACGGCGAAGAAAATCGCTCATTCAAAAAGTATGATAACGAAGGTACTCGTAGCGGCTCATACAAAAAGAATGATGGCAGCAAACGTCCATATAAAAAACGCTAAGGGGTCGATTAATGATGACATTCGAAGAAAAATTAGCTCAATTTGCTGAGCTTGCTGTAAAAGTAGGGACAAACATTCAGCAAGGTCAAACGCTTTTAATTAACACAACAGTGGATACAATCGAGTTTACTCGTTTAGTTGTGAAAGAAGCATATAAAGCTGGCGCAGCACGCGTAACCGTGAACTACTCAGATGATGTAGTCGCACGACAATTATTTGAAAATGCATCAGTAGAAGAGTTTGAAAAATTCCCTCGTTGGATTACAGAGCAACGTGATGAGTTGATTGAACGTGGTGGCGCACTTCTTTGGATTGATGCAGCAGATCCAGACTTAATGGCTGGCATCCCTGTTGAAAAAATTTCAGCAAACCAAAAAGCGTCAGGTAAAGCATTAGAAAACTATCGTGATGCTGTAATGAATGATAAAATCGCATGGTCAATCATTGCGATTCCGTCGAAAAAATGGGCAGCGAAAGTATTCCCTGAATTACCTGAAGAAGAACAAGTTCCTGCAATGTGGGAAGCAATCTTCAAAACGGTACGTATCGGTGAAGGTAGCGCCGTTGAAAACTGGCAAGCTCACTTGAAAAACTTACATGTGCGCGGTGATTTAATGAATGAAAAGCATTTTGCTAAATTACATTACACAGCGCCAGGTACGGATTTAATTGTTGGCTTACCAGACAAACACATTTGGGCAACTGGCTCTAGTAAAACACCACAAGGCACTGAATTCGTCGCAAATATGCCAACAGAGGAAGTCTTTACATTGCCATCTAAATACGATGTAAACGGCTATGTGTCATCAACAAAACCACTTGTCTATCAAGGGAATATTATCGACAACTTCAAATTAACTTTTGAAAATGGCGTGATTGTGAAAGCAGAGGCACAGCAAGGTGAGGAATTATTAAATGAGTTGATTAAAGCGGATGAAGGCTCTAAATACATTGGTGAAATCGCACTTGTACCACATGAATCACCAATTTCAGCATCTGGCTTACTTTATTACAACACATTATTTGATGAAAATGCATCCAATCATATCGCAATTGGTGCAGCATATCCAACTTGTTATGAGGGTGGTAGCGAGCTATCTGAAGAGGAAATGGATAAAGCAGGCATCAATGTTTCAATTACACATGAAGACTTTATGGTCGGTAGTGCGGAAATGGACATCGATGGCATCCATGCAGACGGGACAGTAGAAGCTGTATTCCGTAAAGGTGCTTGGGCATTTTAATAAAAAGAAAATAGACTTTGACATACATCTAAAAATAACCGCTCCTATGAGCATAAGAAAAACCGGAACCGCGCTATGGCGCAGTTCCGGTTTTTCGTTGTGAACGCTAAAAAAGAAACATGACGTGTTTTGTCCCAGTCTCTTTTTAAATGTCCTTAACGGCGATTTGTAGATTGTGACGCTTTTTTATTATTTAATACTTTTTTCACGATTGGATAAACGACAGGTGCTAATTTAACAGCTGTGCTAATTACTTTTTTTAAGTTCATTATGCATAACCTCACTTTTTAGTAGTTAGTATAGTATTACCGTTGTTGAATTTCTTTAAACGTACAGTACTTTAATTGCTTGTACAATATTGTGAATAAACGGTTCATCTTATTTACGGAAGCGCGTGTGAAAAGTTTCAAAAAGGTTGAAAGCTTGAGCATTTTTCCGTACAATAGGGTTGTTCAATAAACGAGATGTAACAACCACAAGGGGAGCTATTAAAATAGCTGAGAGTGAAGTGCGACTTCTAACCCTTAGAACCTGTAAGTTAATGCTTGCGAAGGAATGTGGATAGACAGCTGACGCTATGCGATGTCAGGGATCTTTCCCTGGCATCGCTTTTTTCATATCTATCTAATCCAACTGGTTTGATTTGTACATCAACATTGGAGGTTGAAGGGATTGAACAGTAAAAATTTATTAATGATGGTCGAAATCGCCATTTTCGCGGCCATCGGTATTATTTTAGATAAGCTGACATTTAGCTTATGGCCACAGGGCGGCTCGATTAGTCTTGTGATGGTGCCAATCGTCATTATGGCGTTTCGCTGGGGCACAGTGGCAGGGCTTGTGACGGGCTTATTAATCGGTACGATGAATGCGATGTTTGGCGGCTTTATTTTAACACCGCTACAAGGCTTTATTGATTACTTCTTTGCGTTTACTGTAGTAGGGCTTGCAGGGCTTTTACGTCCACTTGTTACACGTGCCCAAACAGCGAGTGAGAAGGCCTTGTACATTACAATAGGGACGATTATCGGCGGTTTAATTCGCTATGTAGCTCATGCAACAGCTGGCTATGTATTCTTCTCTGAATATGCGGGTGACCAAAATCCACTAATTTATACGATTGTCTATAATGGTTCGTACATGGTGCCAGCCATTATTTTAACGGCAGCGATTGTTAGTCTACTCATGACAAAGGCACCGAAACTATTGGAGCCTAAAAAACGATAAAGAAACGAAGGAACTGAATTAATTCAGTTCCTTTTTCGTCATGAAAAAAGTGTGATATAGTAGAAGAAGATTCAATATAAAGGAGATCTTGAACGATGATTGTGAAAACGCAAGAAGAATTTGATGCGTTAATGAAAGCAGGCCGTGCAATGGCTGAAATTCGTGACGCCCTTAAAAATGCGACAAAACCTGGTGTGACAACAAAAGAATTAGATGAATTAGCTGGTAAATTATTCGAAGAAAAAGGTGCTGTATCAGGCCCTAAAGCAGAATATGACTTCCCAGGTTATACATGTATTAGTGTAAATGAATGTGTTGCCCATGGTATTCCGGACAACCGTAAACTACAAGAAGGCGATATGATTAACATTGATGTATCAGGCCATGTAGACGGTTTCTATGCAGATACAGGTGTATCATTTGTTGTAGGCGATGTTGAAAAACCAGAACTTCAAATCCTTTGCGATGTGGCTCAAAGCTCATTTGACCGCGCAATGGCAAAAATTAAACCAGGTGCGCGCTTGAACCAAATCGGTAAAGCTGTAGAACGTGAAGCACATGATAAAGGTTTAAAAGTAATCATGAACTTAACAGGCCATGGTGTAGGTCATTCATTACATGAAGAACCTCAATACGTTTTAAACTACTATGATGCATGGGATGCAACAATGATGAAAGAAGGCATGGTTTTCGCTGTAGAACCATTCATTTCTCAAGCTGCTGAAAACATCGTAGAGGGCACAGATGGCTGGGCATTCTTAACACCAGATAAATCATTTGTTGCACAATTAGAACATACAGTTATCGTAACGAAAAATGGTCCTGTATTAACAACAAAAATCGATTAATTTCAATAAAAAAAGACTGTAGCGGAAGCGTTTCTTCTGTTACAGTCTTTTTTTATTTGCGTTAGATGGCAAACGTTTGCGTATGAAAATGATCCCAACAATCAAGACGCCGCTTAAAAATAATGCAGCTGTTGTGACAAGCAATTCATTGAAAGTATTAGCAATGGCTACACCAATTAAAAACCAAATGAATACAGCGGGAAAGGCGGCGTCATAAAGATGGAAGCGGATTGCGAGTGCAAGTGCGGCTGCACACGTTAACAATACAACAGCCCATAGCTGACGACTAAGGCCAAAATCAATGAGGTTATTCGAAATAAACAGGAAGCCGATAGTTAAAAAAGTGAGGAATGCTATAGCAGCAAATGCAATTGAAATTGGCAGGCGTCCATTCATTTTATTCTCTGTTAATGGGTAGGTTAAATACAGTATGAATAAGCAGATAGAGATCACAGCTAGTGCCGCAAGTGCAAGAATAAATTGCTCATAATGCCATAAATTAATCCAAACGATAAATACAATCGAGCTTATCGCAAATAAAATGGCTTGCGTGAGTGTTAGTGCAGAAGCTGTATGGCGCTTTTGCCATTGCGCAAAAACCCAATAAGCGAGTAATATCAAAGCGCCTGGGAATAGCCAATAAACGTATAGAGCTGGAAACATTAATATTTTATAACTGTAGGCCAGTTCAAGTGCCGTATGATTGTTGAGTGGTAGTGCATAAGCAGATAAGCTGGCGATAAATAAAGCGATGAACGCCAACAGAACAATTAAAAATCTGCCCAATGATAACCCCTCCTAAAAATAAAGATATACGTATTAGTATACCTCATGAATCGCGTGCAACAATTTTCATTTCTGTGAACATTCTTCGAACATACGCATATATTGCGCTTTAGCACTGCATAGCTGTAAAATATATGTAATCTACTAAAGGGAGCGATGAAGTTGGTACAAAAAATTGACAAGCTAGATTTATCGAAAAAGTTGAGTGACCAAATTTCGTATAAAAAGGAATTAAAGAAGCTACAATATGAAATGTTGAACATTCAACAGTTTTTATTTAAGCATGATATTGGCTTAATTTTAGGCTTTGAAGGAATGGATGCAGCTGGTAAAGGTGGCGCCATCAAACGACTAACAGAGCGTCTTGACCCACGTGGTTATATCGTACATCCGATTGCTGCACCAACACCAGAGGAATTGAAATACAATCATTTACAACGTTTTTGGAATCGACTACCTGCAAGAGGTCAAATCGGTATTTTTGACCGCACATGGTATGGTCGTGTGCTCGTTGAACGTATTGAGGGCTTTGCGAAGAAAAAAGAATGGAAACGTGCCTACGAAGAATTAAATCAGTTTGAAAAAGTGCTAACAGATGATAATTATATTGTGTTAAAATTTTGGGTGCAGATTTCAGAGGAAGAGCAACTTCAACGTTTTAAAGACCGTAAAGAAGATCCGTATAAGCAATGGAAATTAACAGATGAGGATTGGCGCAATCGTGAAAAATGGCCTTTATACGTAGAAGCTGCTGATGAAATGTTTGAAAAAACGGATAAAAAGAATGCACCGTGGGTATTAATAGAGGGTAATGATAAAAAATACGCGCGTATTGAAGTGTTGAAACAAGTTATTAAACATGTCACAGCAGAATGTGAAAAACGTGGTCTCACAATCACAGACCCTGCAGAGGCAGTTTCAAAAGAAGTTTAACCTGACACGCCGTAGATAAAGAGAAGGTGTAGCGATGGTCGTTTTAAACGGAGAACAATGTTTTTTACGGACGTTACAAGAAGAGGATGTTCGTCAGATGACGGAACTTGTACGCCGCAATAAAGTGTATTGGTCTATTTATGAGCCGAGGCATCCTTCGGAGTATTACACGGAGAAAATTCAATTGCGTAAAATTCAAGAATCCATTCGTCAAATGCAGATGCGTAGAGAATTTAGTTTTGGTATTTTTTTACGCGGTTCGCAGGAGCTCATTGGTCATATTTCGATTTATGCTATTAAACGCTTGCCTTTCTCGAGTGCATTTGTTGGGTATTCATTGGATGAGGCCCAGACGGGAAAAGGGATTGCGACAGAGGCACTGGAGCTTATTTGTCGCTTTGCGTTTGAGGATATTGGGATTCACCGTTTAGAAGCTTATGTATCACCGAAAAATGTCGGCTCTGTGCGTGTGCTAGAAAAGGCAAAATTTGACCAAGAGGGCCTCTTGAAGCAACTGCTATATGTGAATGGAGAGTGGGAAGACCATTATATGTACGCATTACTTGAAGACGTTTATTGAAAGGGTAAGGCCACCTTTAGACGCTGGTGGAAACGCTATAAAGCGCTGTTGAATCAATAAAAGAAGAGACTGGTACAAAACACGTCATGTTCCTTTTTTAGCGTTCATAACGAAAAACCGGAACCGCACTTTGGCGCGATTCCGGTTTTTCTTATGTTCATATGAGAGGTTGTTTTTACACGTATGTCAAAGCCTCTTTTTTAGTTGAGTCTAACTCAATCAAAAATTTAAATTAGTCTGTGTAACCACTTGTTACTAAATCAAGTTTTCCTGTTTCAGGATCAATTACTAAGCCATGTACAGGAATTTCTTTTGATACTAATGGGTGGTTACGGATAACGTCTACACTATGTTCAACGTTTTTCGTTACATCGCCAAAGCCTTTTAGCCATTGGTTTAAGTCAACGCCAGAATATTGAACGTTTTTAATTGTTTCTACGCTGATGCCACGTTGTTTCATATTTTCTAGGACAACTGCTGGATCTACGGCACTCATACCGCAGTCATAGTGACCAACAACGAAGATTTCATCTGCTTGTAGAGCATAGATTGCAACAAGAAGACTACGCATGATACCACCGAATGGGTGACTCACTGTTGCGCCAGCACTTTTAACCATTTTTACATCCCCATTATGAATGTTCATTGCTTTTGGTAAAAGTTCTACAAGGCGCGTATCCATACACGTTAAGATTACATAGTGCTTGTCTGGATATTTGCTTGTGATGTAAGGTTCATATTGTTTTTCTTCTACGAACGTACCGTTAAAATCTAAAATATCATCTAATACTGCCATTATGATATTTCCCCCTTTATGTCAGAAAAAATCTGAATTTGTGTTAGTACACATTTTTTATTGTATCGAAAATTAGTATAAAAATATATTACTTTGACACAAATTAGACAATAATGGCGTTGGACTATAAAATTTTGTTTATTTATCAGAAAGTTTGAAAAATAAAGTGCTATATAACAGAAATAAAAAAACATGCTTCGGCATGTTTTTTTACTGGACTATTTGATTTTTGATTTTGATACTAAATCAAGTGAGTCGATTGAGCGACCTGTACCGATGGCAACAGATTCAAGTGGAGACGGGGCAAGATGAACAGGAACTAATAATACTTCACGTAACCATTCTGTCATGCCTTTAAGTAATGAACCGCCACCTGTAAGAACAATGCCTTCCTCGACAATGTCCCCGGCTAGTTCTGGTGGACAGTTTTCAAGAGAGCGACGAATCATTTCTAAAATAGAAAGCATTGATTCTTTTAAGCATTCTTGAATTTCAGTAGAAGTGATTGTCACTGCTTGTGGTAAGCCACGTACGATATCGCGACCACTAACAGTCATTTCTTCTTCTGTGTGCTCAACTGGCGCATAGCCAATCTCTTTTTTTAGACGCTCTGCAGTCGGAATACCGATAAGAACGCTATATTTTTGACGTATATAGTGAACGATTTCTTCATTGAAGCGGTCGCCACCAATTTTTAATGTATTGGATGTCACGATACCACCAAATGAAATGATGCCAACTTCTGTTGTGCCACCGCCGATATCGACGATTACACTAGCAATTGGTTCTTGAATAGGTAAATCTGCACCGATAGCCGCTGCGACAGGCTCGTCAATTAAAAAGACGTCCTTTGCACCGCATTGTGTTGCCGCATCTTTAATCGCTAGGCGCTCTACAGATGTTGCTCCAGATGGCGCACAAATTACGACATTTGGTTTGCGAAATGATGTGCCGTTTTTAATTGCACGATCTAGAACTGTTTTTAACATGGCTACAGTCATATCAAAATCTGCAATGACGCCATCGCGTAGTGGACGAGATACCACGATTGCAGGTGGCGTTTTGCCAATCATTGCTTGGGCTTCTGTGCCAATCGCAATAACTTCTTTCGTGTTTTTATTCATTGCTATAACTGAAGGCTCATTAATAATGATGCCGTTGTTTTTTGTGTAAACGAGTGTGTTTGCTGTACCTAAATCGATGCCGATTGCTGTGCTAGAAAACATGTTTAAACCCCTCCTAAGGCAATACAAATCCATTGTAGATTAAAGTATAAAGCATAAACAGATATTTTTGTATACGCCAATCCTCATAGAACGGATTTTACTAGGTCGAAAATATCTTTTAAATCCCTTTAAATGGGTCTATTTCATACTATTAATCCTTTTAAAATAATGAATGATACTAAAATGTAATACAAATTTAAAAAAGGTCATATTGATTCAAAAAGACTAAAAAAACAGCAAACGCAACTATCCGCGTTTGCTGTTTTGAAGTTTATTCCTTATTAAAAGGCCCAGTTACCCTTACGGAAAACAGGCTCTGTTGTGCCATCTTCTAGTACACCATCGATATCCATATCTGCACAGCCAATCATAAAGTCTACATGCACAAGACTACGATTTAAGCCGTTTGCTTTTAATTCTTCTTGTGACATCGTTGTTCCACCTTCGATACAAAATGCATATGCGCTACCAATCGCAATATGGTTTGATGCATTTTCGTCGAATAATGTGTTGTAAAAAAGAATGCCTGAATTTGAAATAGGTGAATCATGTGGCACTAATGCAACCTCACCTAAATAATGGGAGCCTTCATCTGTAGCAACTAAATTTTTCAAGATGTCTTCGCCTTCTTCAGCTTTTACATCGACGATACGACCATTTTCAAAGGTTACTGTAAAGTGATCGATTAAGTTACCGCTATAGTTAAGTGGCTTTTTCGATGTTACATAGCCATTGACACCATCCCATTGTGGTGCTGTAAATACTTCTTCTGTTGGGATATTGGCCATGAAGTCAAAGCCTTTTTCATTTACGGCACCACCGCCACTCCATACATGTGTTTTTGGAAGCTCGATTGTTAAATCTGTACCGGGTGCTGTATAGTGTAATGCTTTGTAGTGCTTATCATTTAAAAATGCTACTTTTTCAGATAATGTCGCATCATGCTGTTTCCATGCAGCAACAGGATCTTGTAAGTCTGCTCGTGTTGCTTTAAACATCGCATCCCATAATGCATTCACTTGTTCATCTTCGGGTAGGTCAGGGAATACTTTTGCTGCCCATGCGTCAGTTGGCGCTGCCATGACCGTCCAGCTAATTTTGTTTGCTTGTGAATATTCACGGTATTTACTTAATGCTTGGCCCATCGCTTTATTAGCGCGAGCTACGTAGTCCGGATTGACCCCTTTTAGTAAGTCAGGACTTTGTGATTTTACGGTAATGAAGGCCGCACCGTGGTCTGCTAGCCATTCTTTTTCTGCTGCTTGCCATTCGGGGAAGAAATCAAATGAATCTTCTGGTGCATAGTCGTAGCGCATACGTGTAAGTGCATCATCATAATAGCTAACGAAAACATTTTTTGCGCCGACCTCATATGCTTTTTTTGTTAGTGCACGAGCGAGTGGTACATTTTCTACGGAGATATTTAAAAATAAATATTGATTTTTCTGTAAATTTGCGCCGATTTTAATGCCTAATTCAGCATAATTTTCAAGTTTTTGTCGAAAATCGTTCATGCAAAATCATCCTCTTCATATATAATTGAGTTACAGTTTCATTGTAACAATTTCGGATAGCGAATTAAAGAATCTTTGTCTTCTTTGTCGCTTTATGTAAAATAAAGTAATAATATTGGGTATAAAGATAAATTTAATATTTCGAATGTGAAACTTTCTTAATATCTATCATTAGCTACCGAAATAAACAAAAGAACGAGAACTTGGAGGTACGGATATGGACATATCATCAGTAGTTGGGATTATACTCGGCTTTGTTGCTTTACTTGTCGGTATGACAATGAAGGGTGTAACACCGGATGCGTTATTAAACCCAGCAGCAATTTTAATCATCATCTTAGGAACAATTGCAACAATTGTCATTGCATTCCCAGGAAATGAATTAAAACGAATTCCGAAGCTATTAAAAATTATTTTCACAAATAATAAATTAGCAAATGATGTAGAGCTAATTAAAATGTTTTCTAGTTGGGCAGACTTAGCACGTCGCGAAGGGTTACTAGCACTTGAAAGTAAAACAAATGAAATTGATGATCCATTTTTGAAAAATGGCTTAACATTAGCAATTGATGGTCAAAATGCAGATTACATTCGTGATGTGTTAACGGAAGAAGTAGAAGCAATGGAAGAGCGTCACCACGCTGGAGCACATATTTTCACGCAAGCTGGTACATATGCGCCGACTCTAGGGGTACTGGGAGCCGTTGTCGGATTAATTGCTGCACTGAAAGATATGACCGATATTGAAAAGTTAGGTCATGCCATTTCAGCGGCGTTTATTGCTACATTACTTGGTATTTTTACAGGTTATGTACTATGGCACCCATTTGCGAATAAATTAAAACGTAAATCTGCTATAGAAGCAAAACAAAAAAATATGATGATTGAAGGAATTCTGTCAGTGCTAGAAGGGGAGGCTCCTCGCGTCATTGAACAAAAATTAGCATCATTCTTAACGAAAGATGAGCGTGCTAAAATTATGAATGAAAGCGAGGCGGGTGGCCTTGGCAAAGAAGACTAAGAAGAAAAAAGAAGAGGAAGAAATTCCAGAAGCATGGCTCTTGCCATATTCGGATTTATTAACGCTATTATTAGCACTTTTTATCGTATTGTTTGCGATGAGTTCAATCAATGCACAAAAGATGGCCGCATTATCGCAAGTCTTTAATGAAGTATTTGATGGTGGACAAGGCGTGATGGATAATCCTTCTCCTACCGAACCAATGACTCCAAAGACAACCGAAGTAACAGAGCAAGTTCAAGCTTATATGAAAGACCAGGCGGAGTTGAGTAATGTTCAAGATGATGTCGAGAACTATATAGCTGTCAACGAGCTCGAAAATCAGTTTTCAACGGAAATGACCGATGATGGCTTACTCATTACAATTCGTGATAGCGTACTGTTTGAATCAGGCGCTGCTGAAATCGGCGACAAAAATCTTAAGGTTGCAAAGGATTTATCGAAACTGTTAAATTTCGATAAGCAACGTCCGGTGATGGTAACGGGTTATACCGATAATATACCCGCACAGGGTGGTAAGTATGATAGCAACTGGGAGCTAAGCGTTATGCGTGCAGTTAATTTCTTAAGTGTATTAATTAATACGAATGATAAACTAGATTCGAAATATTTTAGTGCCAAAGGATATGGCGAAAACAATCCAATTGCTTCAAATAAAACGGAAGCAGGGCGCAAGAAAAATCGTCGTGTAGAAGTATTAATTCAACCGTTAGTTGAAAAAGATGGTACAAAAAAAGAAGTAAATATTGAAGCAGACGCAACAAAATAAGCTACATAAAAAAAGGAACCGCCTTGGCGATTCCTTTTTTTATATTATTTAAATGTAATAGGCGCAAGCTGTGCGAGTATATCTTCTTTTGATGTATCAATTTGTAATAACGTTGCTGCGCCGTAGCTTCCTTCGACAAGAGGGGCATCGATAATTGTAATTTCCTTTGTCGTCATTTCATCGGCCATGTCTAAGTTCATTTTTGCGCTGCCTAAGTCATAAAATGCAAGCAATTCATCCGCAGCATTGGCTTCAATAGCGGCTAAAATATCTTCAAAGTTTGTGCCGATACCATCTGCTGTACCACCAGCGAATGTCACAGGTACATCAGGTGCGACCTGTGCGATAATTTTCGGAACACCGCGTGCAACGTCGGCACTATGTGAGACAATAATTAATCCAATCATTCCACCACGTCCTTTAGTAGAGCTTCAAATAATAATTTTGACGAGGCAGCACCAGGGTCAACTTCACCAATTGAGCGTTCACCAACGAATGAGGCACGCCCTTTTGTAGCCTGCATGTTTGTTGTCGTATTAAAGGCTTCTGCGAGTTGTGCGGCATCAAATTTTTCTGAAAGTGGTATCCACACATCCAGCATCGTTTTTTCTCCTGCGACCGCTTTACCGCGTTTTTGAATACCCGCAACACCCGCTTTAATCAGCGGCTGTACATCAAACTCTGTCGCATCACCAGCTGCCTTCGCCATTTCCATAAAGGCTGTACCATAAAGCGGACCAGATGCGCCTCCAACGGTACTAATCCATTTCATTGCTGCTGTCTTAAATGCCTCACCAAGCGTTTTAGGAGATGTATCAAGTAAGGCATTTTTCAACTGTTCTGCACCACGGGCCATATTATTACCATGGTCCCCGTCCCCGATAATGCGGTCATATTCACTCAGTGTCGCTTTGTGTTCGATAAGGGCATCACAAAAATCATTTAGCCACGCGACGGTACGATCTACTGTTAACATAAAACTCCTCCTTACCATGCAGGTGCATCAGTGTGTTGATTTAAGTAATCCAGCCACTGTGCATCTGCTAGTTCAAATAATGTAAGTGACATGCCAGCCATATCAATAGCCGTCATATAATTGCCAAGTTTTTTATAGACCGCTTCATAACCACGTTCTTCTAGTAACGTTAGTACGTCATTTGCAAAAACATATTGCTCCATTAGCGGTGTAGCACCCATGCCATTAAATAAGACGGCAACTTTTTTCGATGACCATGATGTTTCTTCTTCTAATTTATCTAGGAGTTCCACAGCAATTTCACGAGATGATTTTAATTCCTCGCGGCGATATCCTGGCTCGCCATGAATACCGATGCCAAACTCCATTTCTGTCGCACTCAATTCAAATCCTGGCTTGCCAACTTCAGGTACTGTCGCTGGAGAAATCGCAAAGCCAACAGAGGCTAGATGTGTCACAACATTGTCAGCGAGTGCTTTAATGTCGGTAAGACGAGCACCATTTTTTGCTGCTGCACCGAGCACCTTATGCATGAATAATGTACCGGCAACGCCGCGGCGTCCCTCTGTAAAGCTACTATCAAATACAGCGACATCATCATTTACAATCACAAAATCAACGTCAATACCTTCCATTTCGGCTAAATCCTTCGCCATTTCAAAATTCATACAGTCACCACTGTAGTTTTTAATGATAAGAAAAACACCGGCGCCTGTGTGTACAGCTTTAATTGCGGCTAAAATCTGATCTGGTGTCGGCGATGTGAATACTTGTCCACAAACCGCTGCATCTAGTAAGCCATCACCAACAAACCCTGCGTGTGCCGGCTCATGTCCACTACCACCTCCAGAAATAATAGCGACTTTACCATCCTGTGGCGTACGACGTGCAATGACGTGTGTGTCTTTAAGTAGTTGCACATCCTCATGAATTTGCACAAAGCCTGCTAACATTTCTGTTACGACATCACTTGGGTTATTCAAAATCTTTTTCATCATCTAACCTCCTAGAATTTGTCTTATCTTTATAGTATGCGCTTGCACGCTTTGATGCAAAAAATAGCCATACAAAAAAGAGACAGCCCAATTTGGGCTGTCTCTTTTTTGACATATAGTGAACGATTATTTACGAAGTGAGCCTAGTTCAGATACGATGGCGTGCATTTCGCTTAAGCTGAATGAGTCACGTTTCATAACTAGATTGTATAAATCTAATAAATCCTCGTAGTTTGATTGGTCAAAGCTTTCAGGACGCATTGCATCGGCATTTACCATACGTAATTTGTCTTTTAATGCATCAATAATATGATGGATATTTTCCACTGATGGTTCGTTTAAATTCACTCGAATCTCATCCTTTCATTTTAGCTATATGTATCATTTCACGCTCGAAAAAGAATGTCAACGTCTTAACGCAAATCTTTCTTGCGTGAAATATGACTTTCAGAGGACAGAGCAAGCGTTTTATTGGTAAAGTAGAAGGGTAAACTACTACATAGTAGAATATTTTGGAAAAGTTTGGAGGAAGCAATTATGGCGAACAAATTTGTAGCAGGTATTGCATTAGGAGCAGTAGCAGGAGCAGTAATCAGCTTACTGGACCGTCAAACACGACAAGAAACTACACAAAAGCTGAAAAGTGCTTCAGCAACTATTCAACATTACGCTGCTAATCGTGATGAACTGAAAGACAATCTTTTAGCGAAGGTGGATGCTGTGCAAACAGTGTACAACCGTATTGCAGAAGATAAAGATTACTACTTAGAAAAAATCGAAGAAGTGAAGGCGCTGACGCCACAAGTAAAAGCGTTTGTTTCGGACACGAAAGAAGCTTTTGCTGAAGAGGCACCAACGGTCACTTCAGATGACACAGCGAAATAATGTAGCGAATAATGCGATTCACCTGTCATTCTGAATAGAAGGAGGAGTGCCGGTGGGGAAGAAAAAGAAAAACGTGAAAAAGCGTAAAGGACCATCATCTGAAGTATTCGATAAAGTAAAAATGCTGCAAATTGAAAAAAAACATCTACAAGATGTGCATAAGCCTCAATACGACCTATCCACATGGAAAGGATTTATACAGGGCTTTATTCAAAAAGTCACGCAGGCCGATTTATCTGGCATGGGTGCGCAGCTCGCATACTTCTTCTTATTATCGCTTTTTCCATTATTGATTTTCGTCATGACACTTGTGCCGTTTTTAAATTTACCACAAGAGCAAGTGTATACGATGATGAAAGAGTTATTACCAGAGCAAGTGTATTCGCTCATTGGTGATACATTAAAAGATGTACTTGAAAACCGTAATGGTGGCTTATTATCAGTCGGTATTTTAGCGACATTATGGTCTGCTTCAAACGGTGTGAATGCATTAATTAAATCATTGAATCAATCTTATGGTAAGGCAGAAACACGACCATTTATCATCGCTCGTTCGATGTCGGTTGTGTTTACACTCGTACTTATTCTATTAGTCGTTGTTGCGTTAATTTTACCAGTGTTTGGTTCACAAATCGGTCATTTCCTAGCAAATACAATCGGCCTTGGTGAACAGTTCGGCGCTATCTTTGATAAGTTCCGTATTTTACTACCACCACTTGTCATTTTCTGTGGTCTTGTATTTATGTATTGGTTAGGACCGAATGTGAAGATGTACTTACGTAGTGCTATTCCAGGAGCTATCGTTTCGACGGTTTGCTGGTTAGTCATTTCGTATGTCTTCTCAATTTATATTAATAACTTCTCAAACTATTCTGCAACGTATGGCAGTATCGGGGGGATTATTATCCTCATGTTATGGCTCTATATCACCGGCATGGTCCTCATGATTGGTGGCCTTGTGAATGCGATTATGCAGGAGCGAAAAGAGCAGATTGATACGCGTCGACGTCGATTATCCGCGCAATAAATAAAAAACAAAAACACCTTCAAAGCTTGCATGCTTTGAAGGTGTTTTTTGTATGAGGAGAAAGGTGATTGAACCGCCTCTTTTTTTTACAAGCGTAGCATACGTAAGCCGTTTAAAATAACGAGAATCGTACTACCTTCATGCCCGATAACACCGAGTGGAAGGTCCACTACTTGTAGGAAGTTTGAGGCGATCAATAGCATGATCACACTGATAGCAAAAATAATATTTTGCTTCACAATACGCTGCATTTTACGTGCTACTTTCACCGCATATGAAATTTTTGATAAATCATTTTTCATTAGGACAACATCAGCTGTTTCAAGTGCGACGTCTGTCCCTTCACCCATTGCAATCCCTGTTGTCGCAGTCGCAAGGGCAGGCGCATCATTAATGCCATCGCCGACCATACCGACAAATTTATATTTCGACATTAATTCTTTAATATGCGTAACTTTTGTTTCTGGTAAGCATTCGGCAATATAGCTTTCAACGCCAGCCTCTTTTGCGATGGCTTTTGCTGTTTTTTCATTATCACCAGTTAGCATAATCGTATGAATGCCAAGTTCTTTCAACTGAGCAATGGCTTGTTTTGCCTCTTCACGAACCGTATCCTTCATCGCTGCCATCGCGACGATTCCTTGCGCATCTGCCATGAAGATGACGGTTTTACCTTCCTCAGCGAGTAGTGGAGCGGCCCCGTTCGCGAATTGCATCGCCGCCTCACGTCCAACAAAATCCATTTTCCCTACTTTATAAAAGACATCATCAATCGTCGCTTCAAGACCATAGCCAGGAATATCTTTAATTGTGGCATTAGCAAACGATACGTCCTGTTGTTTCGCATAGGCTGTAATCGCTACAGCTAATGGGTGATTAGAGTTATATTCAATACCTGCAAGCATACTAAGCGTTTGTTTTTCATCTAGACCGTCACGCACGATAAAGTCCGTCACGACGGGTTTCCCTTGTGTTAATGTACCGGTTTTATCAAATGCGACTGCTTGTAAAACACTTAAATGTTCAATGTGTAAGCCACCTTTGAATAGAACCCCGTTACGTGCGCCATTTGAAATGGCTGATAAGGTTGCTGGCATAATTGCTGCAACAAGAGCACAAGGAGAAGCAACAACAAGTAACACCATTGCGCGGTAGAATGTTGTAGTCCAGTCCCAACCTAATACGAAATGAGGGACGAATAACATTAAGCCAACTGCGATTAATACGACTTTTACATACGTACCTTCAAAGCGCTCGATAAATTGTTGAGATGGTGATTTTTCACTTTGTGCAGATTGTACAAGGTCGATAATCTTTTGGAATAATGACTCAGAGCTTGGCTTTGTCATCGTCATTTTCACAGCACCGGTCATATTGACAGTCCCGGCGAATACGTCGTCGCCTGCAAATTTAGAAACGGGGATAGATTCACCTGTAATCGCTGCTTCATCAATAGAAGTCGCGCCGTCTGCGATGACACCATCTGTTGGAATACGCTCACCCGGTTTGATCATCACAACATCGCCAACTTGTAATGTGTCAACTTTCACGCGTTCGAGTGAACCATCTGCTAGCACTAACCAAGCCTCTTCCGGCTGCATATCCATTAATGCAGAAATTTCTTTATGGGATTTATTCATCGCATACGTTTCAAGTGCGCCACTCAATGCGAAGATGAAAATTAAAATGGCGCCCTCTGTCCAGTAACCAATTACCGCAGAGCCAATCGCCGCAAGAATCATAAGGAATTCAACATTCAATTCCTTATTGGCAATCGTTTCTTCGACGCCTTCTTTTGCTTTTGCAAAGCCACCAATTAAGAAGGCTAGTAAGTAAAGGACAATGCCGACGCTCGTCATTTCATCGCGTGTTGTAAACCAAGCAATGGCAATGAGGATACCTGCTACAACGGCAGCAATTAATTCGATATGTTCCTTTAATTTCTCAATTAAATGATTATTATTCTCATTTGTAGTATTCATATACATTCCTCCTGATAATGAAAATCGCTATCAATTAAACTATATAAACCTTTTATTATAGAGGTTTTATTCGTTTTTTAAATTCCTTATTTAGAATCATTCTAAAGTTAAAATTAGTATAACATAGAGGAGAATACTTTGGAAGTGCGTTTACTTAAATTTTCATAAAAAATGATAGGAATTGTGAACGTTGCAATTGGTTATCATTTACAATAAAAAAGAAGTTAGTAGAAGAGGATTCTACTAGCTTCTTTTGATTAAATCGGGATTAAAATACTTTTTCAGCGTATTGTGCTAATTTTTCAACAGATGATTTTTGAACATCTGCATGTAATGAATTACCGTGAGAATCCATTGTTACAACGGCTGTAAAGTCTTCGACACCTAAGTGCCACATTGCTTCAGGAATACCAAATTCCATTAAGTCTACGCCATCAACTGATTTGATACAGTCAGCATAGTACTGTGCCGCACCACCGATAGCATTTAAGTAAACACCACCATGTTCTTCAAGTGCTTTTAATGTTTTCGGACCCATACCGCCTTTACCGATAACAGCGCGGATACCGAATTTTTTCATGATATCGCCTTGGTAAGGTTCTTCACGAATTGATGTTGTTGGACCAGCTGCTTTTACTGTCCAGTTTTCATTCTCATCTTTCGCCATTACAGGACCACAGTGATAAATAATTTGGCCATTTAAATCAACAGGCGCGTCGTGGCTCATTAAGTGATGGTGGATCGCATCACGACCTGTATACATACGGCCGCTAATTTTCACGACATCACCAACTTGAAGTGAACGGATTTTTTCTTCTGTAATTGGGGCTACAAGCTCAACCATTTTATTGTCTGGCTTGTCATTTGATTTCGCTGCAGCTGCTGCTTCTGCGAAGTCGATTTTTTCGCCTTCTTGGTAGTGCCAGTTTAAGATTTCGCCAGTTTCAGGGCTGATGTCGATTGCCATGCGGCGGAAAGCCCAACAGTTGTAAGCGACAGATACGTAGAATGACGCTGGAATACGGTGCATGACGCCGATTTTACAACCAAGTAATGTCGCCTCGCCGCCGAAGCCCATAGTACCGATACCAAGTGTATTGGCTTTTTCTACGATATAATCTTCTAATTTTGCTAAGTCCTCATTTGCATTCGTATCATCTAAAGAACGGAATAATTGCTCCTTCGCAAGATCATAACCAGAAGCGCGGTCGCCACCAATACCTACACCGATGAAACCAGCAGAACAGCCTTGGCCTTGTGCTTGGTATACAGAATGAAGAATACATTTACGGATACCATCTAGGTCACGACCAGCGCGGCCTAAACCTTCAAGTTCGCATGGTAGGCTATATTGAATGTTTTTGTTTTCACAGCCGCCACCTTTAAGGATAAGCTTCATTTCAATATAATCTTTTTCCCATTGTTCAAACTTCACGACAGGTAACCCTTCGCCTAGGTTATCGCCTGAGTTTTTACCAGTTAAAGAATCTACTGCGTTTGGACGTAATTTTGCATCGCCAGTCGTACGTGCAATCGCATCTTTAATGATTTTTTTGATCTCGATTTGGTTCACACCAACAGGAGTTTTTACTTTAAATGTTGGTAAACCAGTATCTTGGCAAATTGGTGACACATTGTCATCCGCCATAAAGATGTTGTTCGCGATTGTGTCTAAGCTCATCGCTGCACGCGTACCTGCGTTTTCAGCTTCTTTTGCACGCTTTACAGCACGGCGTACATCCTTCGGTAAGTTTGTTGACGTCTCTGTAATTAAGTCATAGACGCTTTGTTCTAACGTTTCTAAGTTCATTAGAAATCCCCCTCAAAAATAAAGTGACATAGTCTCCTTCATTATATAGGACAAAGTAGAAAGATAGAATAGCGATACAGAAAATAATGTACCTAAACAGAAAGAGGACGTAAATAATTTCTCACATGAAAAAAGAGCCACTTATAATAAGTGACTCTAATCGTGACTAGCGGGATTTAAATTGCTTTACTTTTTCCTCTAAATCATCAACCATCGAAATTAAACGATCGATATCTTCTAATTCCGTTGTTTCAGGTTCAATTGAATCTAACACTTCGACAAACATTTGTAAACGACCTTTCAAGTACTGTACTTGCTGATCTTTATTTGAGATTGGTTTCATTCGGCACCTCCGTTAGTTAGCCTTAGCATAACGGAAAAAGAGGGAGAATTCAATGTCGAACAAATGAACGTAGGACAAAATGAGGATTTTAATAATCTGACTATTTGAAATGTTTACAAAATTAATATCTTGTGGTATTATTCTTTTAACGATTAAGGGAAGGAGGATACAGACGATAGTAAATCTGATAAATGGATGCCCTTTTCTAGGTGACACCGCGTAGAATTGTAAGACCTGAACAAGGAAACCTCTTCCAAGTATCCAATAACCGTTCAATTAGCACACTACGTGATGACACAGCTAAATTATAGGGCGCTCAGTATTGATAATCGTAAAATAAAGGAGGTACATTAAACCCCGTTGTCGGTAAAACACTTATCTTCCTATCCATTTGCCGGGAACTACGTTTAATAACAAATGAATATGATAAAAAGTTAACAAGACTCAGAACTCCTACGTTGTAGATGTATCTGAGTCTTTTTCTATGCCTTAAATTTTGTTATAGTAGGTTGAATTCATATTTTGAAAGGGGAACAACCTCGTGCAACAAGATACATATGCAAAAAGACGTTTTTGGGTGCTCGTTGCCATCGTGTCGATCTCAGGCTTTTCACAAGGCATGTTGCTCCCGCTTATTTCCGTTATTTTTGAACGAGACGGCGTATCTTCATCACTTAATGGCTTAAATGCGACAGGCTTATATTTAGGGACCTTACTGATTTCGCCCTTCATCGAAAAACCCTTGCGTAAATTTGGCTACAAACCTGTTATTTTAACGGGTGGCGCTATTGTACTCATCTCGCTAATGCTATTCCCATTATGGAAGAGCTTATTATTTTGGTTTATTTTACGCCTCTTCATCGGTGTCGGGGACAATGCGCTTCACTTTGCATCACAAACGTGGATTACAAGTACCGCTCGTCCCGAAACGCTTGGTAAAAGCATCGCCATTTATGGCTTATCCTTCGGTGTTGGTTTTGCAATTGGACCGTTATTAGTGCCACTTGTTAATATTGCTGAGGCACTACCATTTATCGTGTCGACAGTACTTTGCCTCGTATCATGGGCACTTGTGTTTACATTGAAAAATGATAAGCCAGAACCAATTGATGTAAAGAGTGCTAATTCAAATGTGTGGCATCGTTATAAAAAAACGCTGAGTTATGCATGGATTGCCTTTTTACCGCCGCTTGTTTATGGCTTTTTAGAATCATCGCTAAATGCCATTTTCCCAGTGTATGCACTACGTCGTGAATTTGATGTATCCGTGGTGTCGCTTATTTTATCCGCCTTTGCGATTGGCGGTATTATAACGCAGGTACCATTTGGGACACTTGGGGACCGTATTGGACGTTATAAAGTTATTACATTTGGGTTGCTTGGCGGCGGTACTATGTTTTTAATTGGAAGCTTTTTAGAATCCTACCAATGGTTCGTATTTGTCGCCTTCTTGCTTGCGGGCATGTGTTGCGGCTCGATGTTTTCATTAGGCATTTCGTTTATGACAGATTTAACGCCGAAGGAATTACTACCAACGGGTAATTTACTATGTAGTATTTTCTTTAGTGTTGGTAGTTTGACAGGTCCATTTTTAGGTGGCGCCTTTGTAGAGCATGCGACGATGAGCTATTTACTACTCGTAGCACTGCTATTATTTACTGTATTCGTTATTATTTCACTTGGTGGCCGTAAAAAAAGAATAAATAATCAAAAAGGATTTTGATACTATCAAAATTCTTTTTTTATATGGAAAAATAAAATAATAATTAAATCAGAAGAAATCGCTGCAAGTACACAGCAAGTAAGCGAATCAATTGATCAAATTAGTAATGCTTCAGATAACACAACACAGCAAACACAACAAGTAGCAGGCCTTGTACAGGAACAGTACGCAGCAATTGAAGAAATGACAGCGGCAAGTGATTTCCTACGAGATTTATCTGAGCAATTAACGAGTCAAATTTCGCACTTCCGTTTAAATTAATTTAGTAAAAGACAGCGCACTCGGTCGTGAGTAGCGCTGCCTTTTTGGATAAAATCATTTATTAGAAATTACGTATGAGCCCAAGGAGCGGCTTTTGGCTACGACATATTAAAAAATAAGTGTCGGACCTAAGTGGATAGGGCTAGAGAAAGGCTACTTATTTGCTGAAGTGTAAATAATTCTAAAATAAATACAATTTTTATGGCGATAGTTATGATAACTTTGCATAACACTGTAGGTGAAACGGGGCAAAGTAGGGGTAGAAAAACCCCGTTTTTGCCCCTTTTTGCTCGTTTTCGGGTTCTAAAGGGAGATTTCAACACATAGATCTCGCTAGGATAGAGCGCTGCGTGGCGCATTTTTCGATGAATCGAATAAATGACAGCTCCTTTTTTTAGCATATTCTTTTCAGACAAAAAACATCCGTCAGAGAACGGAAAGAGACCGATTTTTGCGTATTTTGGGCTGTAATTAGCCATTTGGCATCTTTAAAAATAATAACGATATGCGGAAAAATCATAAATAAAAATTTTTGTTGACAGCTTTTTGCATGATACATGATAAATCCAGATTTTTCACCCCGTAATTAGCCCTGCTTTGGCACTTATTTTCAACTATGTTGTAGTCAAAACACGCTTTCTGATGTTATCAGCCATTTCTGAAAAACGATACAAAAAAGACAATCACCATTAGATGATTGTCTTTGAACGTTTATTTTTTCAATGTTAGTAATGTAACGCTTTCGACATGCGCTGTTTGAGGGAACATGTCAACAGGTTGAATATACTCAACCTGGTATAGCTCCATTAACTGAGCTAAATCTTTTGCAAGCGTTGATGGATTACAAGAAGTGTAGACGATACGTTCTGGACGGATGACTAACATCGTCTCGATGAAGCTGTCGTCTAAACCGGTACGCGGTGGATCGACTGTCACAACGTCTGGTACATAGCCATCTAAACGCCATTCCTCTAACCAATGCTCTGCCGTACCTTGTACATACGTCGCATTTTCAACACCATATTTTTTCGCGTTTTTCTTCGCATCGACAATTGATTCAGGAATGATATCCATACCGCGGATTTCTTTCGCACCTTTTGATAACCAAAGACCGATTGTACCAACGCCACAGTAAGCATCAACGATTGATTCTTTACCTGTTAATTTCGCTGCTTTTTTAATTTGATTGTATAGGTGAACCGTTTGTGTTGGATTCAGTTGGAAGAATGCGCGTGCTGATAAATCAAAGGCGTATTCGCCAAGTTTTTCGCGAATCGTTTCTTTACCAGCTAACACAATCGTTTGGTCACCGAAAATAAGTGGTGAGCTATCTTCTTTAACATTTTGAACGATTGAAACGATTTTTGAATCCAATGCTTTTACGCGTTCAACAAGCTCGTCTTTTTGATCGAAGTTTTTCTTCGTTGTGACGAAAACGATTTGTGTTTCGCCTGTATTGACGCCAGTACGCACAACAATTGTACGTACTGTACCACGATTTGTTTTTTCATTATATGCAGGAATTTGAAGCTCTTGCATAATGCGTTTTACTTTTGTCGTCATTTTCGCCGTCATTGGATGTTGTACAGCACAGTCTTCAATATCTAGTAGCTTATGGCTGTTTTCTGCATATAGACCTGCTAATACTTTATCGCCAGATTGACGTGCTTGGAAGGCACTCTTATTACGATAATTCCAAGGGTCATCCATACCGATTGTTGGGCGTAGGTCGATTTTTTTTGCGCCATCTTTCACGTATTTAGCTAATGATTGTGCGACAATGTCACGTTTCGCTTTTAGCTGCATATCGTATTTCATATGCTGTAATTGGCAACCGCCACATTCATCATATACAGGACATGGTGGTGTCGTACGATGTTTTGAACGTTTTTGTACTTTTATGATTTTACCTTCTGAATAACCGCGCGCGACTTTTGTTAGTTCGATATATACTTCCTCGCCTGTAATAGCACCAGGTACGAAAACGATGTTACGTTTGTAGTAACCAATCCCTTCGCCGTTAATACCGAGTTTTTTAATGTTCAGTGGAATCCGTTTTCCGACTGACATAATAGTTTGTTGTTGCAAGATGGACACGTCCTTTTCTAAATTCATTTCTCCATTATAACGAAACGCCGACTTGAATAAAAGAAAAGCTTCTGCCATCTAGCAGAAGTTTTAACGCAGTAGTTGCTGAAGTGCTTTTGTAATCGTTGGATAATTGAAATCAAAATCATAGTCACTTAAAACGGTAGGTAATACTTTTTGACCTTCTAATACGAGCTGGCTTTTCTCGCCAAGTGCGAGCTTAAGTGCAGCTTCTGGGACAGGCAACCAGTTGGGCTTATTAAGTGCTTTGGCGATGAAATCCCCAATTTGTTTCATGCGAACCGGATAAGGGGCTGTGACGTTTACAACACCTTTTACATCCTCATTCATTAAACAAAATGCCAGCGCACGCGCAACATCTTCTACATGTACCCATGATACCCACTGCATGCCATCGCCAAGCTTGCCACCAACATTATATTTATAAGGCGTCGCGATAAGCGGGAATGCGCCACCTTCCTGATCGAAAATGACACCGAAGCGCGTTTTGACGACACGAACGCCTTCCTCTGTTGCTTGATCTGCGAGCCCTTCCCACATCTTAACCGTTTTACCGAGGAAATCACGGGCTTGCTCATCGGAAGCTTCGGTATATTCAGCGTCGAGTGATGTAGGGTAAATCCCAACAGCACTCGCATTGACCAATGTTTTTGGGGTTTCCTCTAGTACACGAATAAGGCGTAGCACTTCATTTGTTGCTTCTTGGCGACTATTATAAATCGCCGCTTTTCGCTCATCTGTCCAGCGGCCTTCATTTAACGATACACCAGCTAAATTTACAAATGCATCAACATCATTTAAATAAAGCTCGGGCTGTGCATCATCAACAAGCCACTGTACGTATTCAATACCATCTTTTGAATCGTTATTGCCACGCGTTAAAATCACAATGTCATGCCCATGAGATTTTAATAATTTTGTTAAGGTAGAGCCAACGAGACCAGTGCCTCCAGTAATCGCAATCTTCATGAAAAAATCCTCCTTTAATGTTTCATTTACTTAGTTCTATTATTAAGTGTATGCCCGTGAAGTTTCAACTGAAAACAGGTATACTATCAAAAGAAAGGGGTTGCTACGTATGCCGAAAGTCATTACGAAGATTACACGACAAAAGCGAAATGAAGAGCGCTACAATATTTTCTTAAATGAAGAATATTCGTTTAGTGTCGATGAAAAGATTCTCGTGCAGTACGGCCTCACAAAAGGAAAAGTGCTAGATGAATGGACACTTGGTGACATCGCCTTTGAAGATGAAGTAGCGCGCGCATTTAATCGCGGCTTATCGTATTTGACTTATCAAATGCGCAGTGAAGAGGAAGTGCGTAAAAAGCTACGTGACGCAGAATTTGGTGAAGCAGTTATTCAAGAGGCAATTCAAAAATTAGTACGACTTGGCTTTTTAAATGATGCGGAATTTTCACGTGCCTTTGTTGAAACGAAAAAGAATACGATGAAAAAAGGGCCGCGTGCGATTCAGCAGGAGCTAAAACGTAAGGGAATCGATGAAAAAACGCAGCAGCAGGCACTTGGAGAGTTTGATGAAGGGGAGCAACTTCAGCTCGCGTATGAATTGGCGGAGAAAAAACAGCGTCAAGAATCGCGAAAAACACCGATGCAGCAAAAACAGAAGATTCAAGATTTCCTATTGCGAAAGGGCTATAGCTTTGGGATTATTGAACAGGCGATTGCGAAATTAGATTTTACAATGGAAGAAGACGATTGGTCCGCGATGCTTGAAGGGCAGGGCGAGAAGGCGTGGAAGAAATATGCGTCGAAGTTTACTGGCTATGACCTCCATATGAAGGTTAAGCAGGCATTGTACCAAAAAGGGTTTCCCGGTGAAATTATAGAGGCATTTATTGAACAAAAGGAGAATGAAAATGAAGAAGTATAGCGAAATGACGGAAGCGGAACTGCGCACAGAGATTGGTTTATTAAAAGAAAAAGCCCGTAAAGCGGAGCAACTGGGCATCATTAATGAATTTGCAGTTTATGAACGTAAAGCAATTTTAGCAAGTTCCTTTTTATTAGACCCTGCAGATTTTAAAGCGGGCGAAATCTATCGTGTCGAGGGTGACCCGGGTGTGTTCTTTAAAGTCGATTACTTAAAAGGTGTCTATGCATGGGGTTACCGCTTAGGCGGGCATGTGGAAGAAGAAGCCATTCCAATTGCGATGCTTGTACCAGCTGGGGAGATGTTCTAATATGCAAGAAATCGAACAAAAAGTAGCGGAATTAACAGAAGTGTTAGTAGAGGCAAGCCAGTTATCGCAAGCGAAGGCACGTGTATGGATTGAGCTTTTATGGAGTGACTTCGAATCGACATATGCGAAGGCTGGTTACGACTATAAAGGAATGGAAATGACTGAGCGTATTATTCGTCAATGGATTCAAAGCTATGGTCGCGACATCCATGCATTTGCGGGTCGAAATCCAAAATATGCACATTTATTAGATGATGTAGAATAATCGGGCTGGCGCTGGGAAGCAATTCTTAGCACCATGCCTTTTTTTGAAGCATGAAAAAACGAGACCTCTAGTCAAAGAAGTCTCGTAGGTTTGTGATGGAAGATAAGCTACATTTACCGGGGGTCCCATCTACCAGGGCCCCCATCTACCAGGGCCCCATCGACGTTAAACGAGCGCTTTCATCACTTATGATTATCCGGATTCAAGCGCTAACTCCTCGGGTCATTTCGCTCTCTCCGACGTGACAAAAAGAGTCACTTGTCGAGA
>NZ_JBHUOR010000118.1:0-27963 GCF_042686175.1 Kurthia populi
AAGCACTTTCATTGATCAACAATCGACCAAGAAAGTGCCTCAACTGGAATACCACACAGGATGCATTTGAATGTGAAGTGGTGCAGTTAATTTGACAATCTATCTATAATAAAAAAGTCGCAAAATTCAAATAACTTTGCTTATAATAGAAGAAAAGGGGGCTACTTTATGACAACAACGACTGAGCTAAATATTTCCGCACTTATTGAAGAGTTAAAAGAAGACAATCATGAAATGCAAAAAGTGATGCAAAAAATTCAAAGCATTTCGATGCAATCAAAGATTTTATCACTTAATTCAGGTATTGAAGCTGCTAGAGCAGGTGAGGCAGGACGTGGTTTTGCGGTCGTCGCTAAGGAAATCGATAAATTTGCGACGTCGAGCATGGAAGCTAGTAAGTCGAGTGAAGACATTATTCAGCGCATGCATAATAAAGCGAATGAAATCATTGCGGTGCGTACCGTCGATGTTGCCTACGATACGATCGATAAAATTGAACGCAACTTATTCGAGCGTAATTGTGATGCACAGGCATGGGCAACTTTTTCAGCTGTGAAAAATGTTGTGCAAAATCATTCAATAGAAAATCAACGAATTGCAAATCAGTTTTTAGCACATACACTAAAAATTTATGAAGTATACTTCGAATTACTCGTTGTCGATTTAACTGGGTGTGTCGTTGCAACCGCAAAAAATCATCAATTAATCGGTGAAAACTTATCAGGACATGAATGGTTTGAGCAGGTCATAAAAACAAATCAGCCGTATGTGACAGATCTTTATTATTCAAAAACCATCCAAGCGCATACGATGAATTATTCAAGTCCAATTCAGGACGATACAGGAAAAACCATTGGTGTGATATCAACAAGGTTTAACTGGCAATATGTCATGGAAATTATTGAACGCGCAAATGTAGGTCATGATTCATCCTTATACATAATCAATAAAGATGGCATTGTCATTGCTTCTAAAGATGCTACAGACATTTTGAAAAAAGACTTAGCACATTACGCTACCGTGCAAAAGTCTATAAGAGGTATCGAAAAAAGTGGCTATCAAATGGAACGAAATGAGCTCGTTGCGTTTAGTGTCTCGCAAGGATATAACGCGTATAAGGGTAAGCAGTGGTGTGCAATTGTCGTAGAGCCGATGCATTAAAAGCTATAATGACATAGTGAATGAAATAGGTCTTGACGTGACATCGATAACAAAAAAATGATATTAACGAGAAAAAGCATGGGCTTTTAGCGTATTTCGCAAAAATCCATCGCTTTTTATTTTTTTCTGAAAATTTAATTGACAATGATTCTCATTAGCTTGTATGATGAATTCAACATGTTTTAAATGATAATGTTTATCAATTATAAGCAGCGAGGAGGAACAAAAACATGCGTAAATACATAGGACTTTCTATCGTAGCGTGTTTGACGCTCGGATTAGCTGCTTGTGGTAGTGGGTCATCAAGCGATACAAACACAGCAGCTGGGAAAGTCCAAATTTCAACAACCGATCGTCTCAATAATAAAGTGGAGCTTACGAAAGCACCAACATCTGTGGCAGCACTTAGCCCGGGAGACGCAGAAACGTTAATGGAACTAGAGGCGAATGTTGTGGGCGTTCCAACCATGACAGGTAAAAAACCAGCCAGCTTTGAAGGCATTCAAGAAATCGGCAATCCTCATTCACCTTCACTAGAACAAATTGCACAAGTACATCCTGATGTTCTCTTCGCACAGGAATCATTTAAGCAATATGCCAATACACTTGAAAATCAAGGCTCCAAAGTAGTGTATACAAAAGCTGATTCCATTGAAGATATTCAAGAGAATATTACATTATTTGGGGATGTACTCGAAAAAGAGCAGCAGGCAAGTGATTTAAACGATGAAATCACAGAGCATGTAGAGACGCTAGAAAAAAACACGGATAAAGTACGTGCATTACTCGTTTACGGTGCACCAGGGACATTTTTAGCAGCATTACCATCTTCACTATCAGGTGATATTTTAGCAAAAGCTGGTGGCAAAAATATTGCGGCAGACTTCCCGAAAGCAGATCAATATCCAAACTATGCAAGTATGAGTACCGAAAAAATTGTTGAAGCAAATCCAGAAATCGTCATGCTCATCACACATAGTGATCCAGAGGCAGTAAAAAAAGCCTTTGAGAAAGAAATGAATCAAAATGCGGCTTGGAAAAACTTAGATGCCGTTAAAGACAAACGCGTTGTTGTATTGTCCGCAGAATTATTTGGCCAAAATCCAGGAACGAAAATTACGGAAGCACTGGATGAAATGAAAAAACAACTAGATGAGGTGCGCTAATGGTCGCGATACAATCTTCAGTAAAAGTTCATCCATTAGCAAAAAAACGGCGGTGGACATTTATTGTATTAACGGCTTTACTGCTCATCGTCTCCATCGCTAGTTTAATGATTGGCCCCGTACGCTTTTCATTAACCGAAATTTGGCATGGCTTAACCGTTGCAGATAGTTCATTAGAGCGTCGTGTTATTTGGGAACTGCGCTTTCCACGTGTGCTGGTCGGAATGTTAGTGGGCGCTTGCTTAGCAATAGCTGGTGCGATTTTACAAGCAATTATGCGAAATCCACTCGCTGACCCTGGCATCATCGGTGTGTCATCAGGTGCCGGTATTGCAGCCATTACGATTATGATTATTTTTCCTGCATACATCACATTATTACCATTAGCCGCATTTTTAGGTGCGTTAATTACCGCATTACTGATTTACCTATTAGCATGGAAGGGTGGTGCAACACCCGTCAAAATCGTGCTAGTCGGTGTCGCAGTGAATGCAATTGTCGGTGCAGGAACAAATGCTTTAATGCTACTTTATAGCGACCGTGTACAAGCCGCACTACCATGGCTATCAGGTGGTATTGCCGGCGTTGGCTGGTCTCATTTTCAACTGATTGTTTATTATGCAATCGGTGCGATTATCATTTCGATGTTTTCTGTGAAATATATTCGGATGCTACGCCTAGGGGATGATGTAGCAAAGTTATTAGGGCAACGCGTGGAAGTTATACGCTTTTTATTAATTGTACTTAGTGCATTACTTGCAGGTATTGCGGTTAGTGTTTCAGGCTTAATCGGCTTTGTTGGCTTAGTCATTCCACATATTCTACGCCTTATCATCGGTAGTGATGACCGCTTCTTAGTACCAGCATCAGCCATTGGCGGCGCTTTTATCGTCGTCTTTGCAGATATGATTGCACGTACGGTATTTGATCCAATTGAGTTGCCGGTTGGTATTTTATTAGCCTTCATTGGTGGGCCATTCTTCTTGTATTTAATTCAACGAAATAGAAAGGGCGATGCACGTGCTTAAAGCAGAAAATATTCAATTCGTACGCAATCCTGCTTTTTCATTAAAGGACATCAATTTAACTATTGAAAAAGGCGAAGTGATTAGTTTAATCGGTCCGAATGGTTCTGGCAAGTCGACGCTGCTACGTGTGATTGCTAATTTATTAAAGCCAGAAGAAGGCAATATCATCATTGATGGCAAGAATGTAAAAGCCATACCCAAAAAGGAACTCCCAAAAAATCTTGCGATGCTCCCACAAATGAATGACCATCTCTTAGATTTAACAGTTGGTGAGCTTGTTGAATTTGGACGCGCGCCGTTTCAGCGCGGTATGGGGAAGTTATCACACGAAAATCAAGAAATCGTCGAATGGGCGTTGAATGTAACCGGCTTGACGCATATGAAAAATCGCTTATTGCCAGGTCTATCTGGTGGTGAACGTCAGCGTGCATGGATTGCAATGGCCGTTGCGCAGCGCTCCAAAGTATTGCTCCTTGATGAGCCAACAACCTATTTAGATATTGCACATCAGATGGAAGTACTAGAGCTTGTGAAATATTTAAACGAGGAATTCGGCATTACTGTTGTGATGGTACTACATGATATTAACCAAGCTGCTACCTATAGCGATCGCCTAATTGTTATGAAAAATGGCCAAATTCATTATGATGGCATCCCTCAATGCGTGCTTTGTACAGAAATGTTTCAAACTGTTTTTAATATCGACGCAGAGGTTCATAGCAATAATGATGGTGTTTACTTTACACCACTGAGAAGGAGGAACGGATAAATGAAAGAACTGATTCGACCATTTATTATTGCGGCGCATGGCGATTATGACATGGTAGAGCATCTTTTAAATATTGAACCGTCCCTCGCCTTTGTAGAGATGGACTGGGGTGCGGGGGATATTGAAAGTGGTCTTGCCGCCGCTGCGCATACAGGAAGTAGGGACATTGCAGAACTGTTACTTAAAAAAGGCGCAAAGAAAACCTTATTTTCTCAAGCAATGCTCGGGGATTTAAATTTTGTTGAAATGGCGTTGGATGACAACCCCATGTTACTACATGCTAAGGGAGCACATGGTATCGCACTGATTCGTCATGCTGAGCGTGGTGGATTTGAAGCAGAGCCGGTGCTTGAATACTTAAATCAATTAATGGAGAGGGAGAAATTTCAATGCCAGTAAAATTAGTGAATACAATTCGTACAAAAAAAGGATTTGGGGAAGCCGTAGCACAACGTTTTGCTACACCAAAATCAGTTGCATCAGCACAAGGCTTTATTCGCATGGAAGTATTAATTAATGAAAAAAATCATGACTACGATGAAGTGAAGATTTGCACGAATTGGGATACAAAATCAGATTTCAATGCTTGGTTCACATCAGAAGAAGCGGTGAGTACACATAAACGTGTCGCAAAAGAAGAAGATTCACCAATGCTAGGGAATGATGTTGGCATTTACGAAGTAAAATATGAACATTATCCAGCTGTACCAGCAAAATAATACATTTTTAAAGCAAAGGCCACGCTTATAACGTGGCCTTTTTATATGCAAAAGGATATAAATATTTTATACTTTTAAGCAGAACATTCGTCATTTCTAATAATTTCGTGACATCCGTTCAGAGTGAGATAAGATACAATAAGGGAGATGGCGCACAATGCTTCAAACGAAATACAATTTTTTAAATGCCGAATGGCTTTGGATTTTAATCGTTGCCGTTGTAACGACATTATTAGGTGAAATTAAATTACTGCCCTTTAGTAGTACAGAAAATTTCCGGTTTGCTTTAGGTAGTATTGTCTTTTTACTCTTTTTATTAGTACGCCCTGTGAAGTCTGTCATCTTTGTTGGTGTGCTAACAGGTATTGTCACGATTCTCTTTCGTATGGGCTTAGAACTAATAAATCATGGCTTTTCATCAGAGGTACTCATTAATAATTACCCGGCTTTCTTCTATTATGTGGTCTTTGCATGCGCTTTCCAATTTTTCAATTTACGTATGTATAGCAACCAACCATTATTATTAGGGGTTTTCGCCTCTATTATTGAATTTATTAGTAATAGTGCTGAGCATGTACTCCGATTTTTATTAATCCCAGACATATCGTTAAGTTTTTTTGATTTTGTCTTAGTGGCATGTGTCGCGATTTTCCGTAGCTTTTTTGTTATCGGAATTTATAGTACAGTTATTTTATCTGAGCAACGAAAGCACCTTCAAGAGCAATTAACGATGGGGTCTGATTTATATGTAGAAGCACTGTATTTACAAAAATCAATGAATCATATTGAGCAAATTATGGCAGAAAGCTACGAGTTATACCGTGAGCTGAAGAAAAATGAAAATCGTAAATTAGGCTTAAAAGCACTACATATTGCACAGGAGATTCATGAGGTGAAAAAAGATTCCCAGCGTATTTTTTCGAGCATTTCAGAAATGACGATGCATAAAACGGAAGAGTACTATTCACTATCAGATGTCATGAATCTTGTACAAGTAGCCAACGAAAAGTACGGTGCAATGCTTGGTCGAAATATAATGTTTCATGTGGAACAATCTGTTGATTTCTATACAAACCAACACATTCCACTACTCGCTATTTTAAATAATATTGTTGCGAATGGAATTGAAGCATTAGAGGATCAAGGAACAATTGACTTAAAAGTTTTTGAAAAAAATGATAACGTTTATTTTATTATTCAAGATGATGGCAAAGGAATTCCACCGGAAGATTTAGATATTATTTTTGAACCAGGATTTACGACAAAATATAATGAACAAGGAGTAGCCGCTACAGGTATTGGTCTTTCGCATGTACAAGAAGTAATTCAAACATTAAATGGCCATATTAAAGTGGAGCTACCAGAAAAAGGCACTATTTTCATTGTCGATATTCCAATGCAAATGATTTTGCAAAAGGGGGAAAAGTAAAATGCGCTATTTTATTGTCGATGATGATGCGGCAAGTCGACGCATGTTGAAACAAATTATTTTAGAAGGCGATATGGGTGTTGTATTAGGAGAAGCCGATAGCGGAGAAAATGCATTAGAGCCCATTCTTTCGAGCGATCCCGATTTTGTATTAATTGATTTATTAATGCCAGATTTGGATGGCATTGAAACAATGGACCAGCTTCGTCGCCAAGGCTTTAAAGGTCATTTTATTATGATTTCACAAGTAGTTAATAAGGAAATGATTGGAGAAGCCTATGAAAAGGATGTTGAGTTTTTCATTAACAAGCCAATCAATCGTATAGAAGTGCAAAGTATCTTACGTAAAACGAGTGAACGCTTTATTTTGAAAAAATCGCTGATGACGATCCGTAAATCGATTCTTCATTTTGAAGAAGAAACGAAAGAAGAAACACATTTAACGATGAAAGATGTTGTGCTTTCTATTCTAAGTGAAATGGGTATTGTCGGCGAAGTAGGGAGTGATGATATCGTACGAATCATTATGCTACTATCAGAACGTGAAGAAGCAACGATGCAAGTTCCTTCCTTAAAAGGACTGTATGAAGAAATTGCTTCTAAGACACGTTTTAGTGGACCAGAGATTGCAAAAGAAAGTAAAGCAATTGAGCAACGGATTCGTCGTACCATCCTTGCAGCAATGAATAACATTGCTACATTAGGTGTTGTAGACTACACCAATCCTGAATTCGAATACTATGCACCACGTTATTTTGACTTCGCAGAAATTCGTGTAGCAATGAAAGAAGTTCAAGAAAGCGGTTCCATGCCGAAAAAGATAAAAGTAAATATTAAAAAGTTTATTCAAGTTCTATTTGTGGATTCTATGGATAAATTTAGGAGAAAGCCTTCAAAATGAGATGAATTTCATCGCATAATGAGATATATGCATCGGTAATTATCAAAAAAAACTATGAAGAAATAATTATTTTGAAAATTTTATTTAATAAAACTGTCGGATAATGTCGGATTTTATAAGTCAACTATAGAATAAGATTATAGTTTTAAAAGTAGATATGAAAAATAATTATATACTCTCAAAGGGGGCTTCATAGATGGAGAAGAAAAAACGTAAAAAATTAGGCCTGGCATGGCAAATTTTAATCGGTCTTATCCTAGGTATTATCGTGGGTGCCATTTTTTATGGTAACGAAAACATTACGAAATATGTTTACCCACTAGGAACAATCTTCATGAGCATGATCAAAATGATCGTTGTGCCAATCATTGTTTCTACATTAATCGTAGGTGTAGCGGGTCAAGGTAGTTTAGAAAAAGTAGGTAAATTAGGTCTTAAAACATTAATCTACTTCGAAATCATTACGACAATTGCGATTATCTTAGGTATTTTCTTAGCTGACATTACAAAATTCGGTAAAGGCATCGACATGAGTCAGTTATCAAAAGGTGATATTTCATCTTATGTTGATTCATCACATAAAATGGCTGAAGAGCATCACGGTATTATGGATACAATTGTTAGCATCGTACCAACAAACATCGTGTCATCAATGGCAAATGGAGATATGTTACCAATCATCTTCTTCTCTGTGTTGTTCGGTCTTGGAGTAGCTGCAATTGGCGATAAAGGTAAACCAGTATTAGCATTTGCACAAGGTGTAGCAGATGCAATGTTCTGGGTAACAAATACAATTATGAAATTTGCTCCAATCGGTGTATTTGCATTAATCGCTAATACAGTAGCAACATTTGGCTTATCTTCATTAATTCCATTAGGTAAATTAATGATTCTTGTATACTTCGCAATGATTTTCTTCATTGTTGTCGTATTAGGTATTATAGCGAAAATTGCTGGGGTTAGCATGTTCCGTATTATTAAAATTATGAAAGATGAGTTAATTTTAGCTTACTCAACTTCAAGTTCGGAATCTGTATTACCACGTATTATGATTAAAACAGAAAAAGCCGGTGTACCAAAAGATATTGGTTCATTCGTTATTCCAACAGGTTATTCATTTAACCTAGACGGCTCTACTTTATATCAAGCAATTGCAGCATTATTTATTGCTCAAATGTATAATATTGATTTAACATTAACTGAACAAATTATTTTAGTTCTAACATTAATGGTTACTTCTAAAGGTATCGCAGGTGTACCAGGCGTATCATTCGTTGTTCTTTTATCAACACTTGGCGCGGTAGGTATTCCATTAGAAGGTCTAGCATTCATTCTTGGTGTTGACCGTCTACTAGATATGATGCGTACAGTAGTTAACGTATGTGGTAACACATTAGCAGCATTCGTTATGGCGAAATGGGAAGGCCGTCTTGATATGGATAAGTACAACAATTACTTTGAAAATGAAGCAGCTGAACTTGCAGCCAAACAGAAATAACAATTCCAAGAGCTTGGGCTTCGGCCTGAGCTCTTTTTTTATGCATTTATTGACATGCAGTGGACATAAAGTGATGCTAGAATAAATGCACGATAAAAAAGGTGGGATATAGATGGAAAAAGTTTTAATTGTAGAAGACGAATTTGCCATCAGTCAAGTACTCAAAGCGTATTTGACAAAAGTGCAATTTTTAACAGAGCAAGCTTATACAGGAACAGAGGCGATGCAAAAATTTCATTCATGGAATCCAGATCTAGTGCTACTCGATGTCATGTTACCGGAAAAAAATGGTTGGCAAATTCTTGAGGAAATTCGACAAGTGAGTAAATGCCCCGTCATTATGCTGACAGCACTTGGTGATGTGAATTATCGCTTGGATGGTCTTAATGGAGGTGCAGATGATTATATCGCCAAACCATTCGAGGCAGAAGAAGTTGTGGCACGCGTCAAAGCCGTTTTACGCCGAACAATAGCAGATAGTGGGCCAAAAAAACAATTCGGGGCACTTGAAATTAATCTACAATCACATGATGTTACATTAAACGGTTATAAAGTAGAACTAACACCTCGGGATTTATCGGTGCTTATCTTTTTAGCAGAAAATCCAAACCAAACCTTTACACGCGATCAACTAATCGACAAAGTATGGGGATGGGAATACGACGGAAGTGACCGTGCAGTGGATTTAGCGGTAAAACGTCTTCGTAAATCATTACAGGACTGGCCTGAAGAACAAGGTGAAATTAAAACATTACGTGGATTAGGGTATCAATTTAGTGTCAAAAAATAAAGAAATGAAGCGTGTTCCACTGGCACGTTACTGGACATTACGTTATTTAGCAGCGCTGATTATTGGTTTACTTGTTGTATCCATCCTATCCATTACATGGTTACGTCATAACACGATGACAAACCGTGTAGACATGTTAGAAGTAGTAGCAGATGAAATGGCTAGTCGAATTACAGAAAGTATTACGAGTGAAGAAGCACAGCCTGGTATATTTCGGGAGCGTACACCCTTAGCGAATTTAGGAATTAATCCTAAAATCTATTTAGTGAATGCAACAGGGAATATTATTTCGAGTAATGAGCCAAAAAATGCGCCGCAAAAAATGAATGAAGCGCAGCCAAATTTACCAGCACCACCAGAATCTTTATTTGAGCAGACATTGCCTAAAACAATTATGGCTAGCAAGAAAGATATTATAAAAGTTCAATTAAATAATGACAGCTACTATGCAGTTAAAAAAGCAATTAATAGTAATAAAAAAACGGTCGGCTATGTGGTGTTACTAGAATCTAAAAAAAATCTAGCACATGTCGACCAGGAATACTCACAGCTTGCGGCCATCATTATTGCACTTGCTCTTATTGGAACAATCGCCATCTATTTATTATCACGACGATTATCAAAACCGATTAAAGATGTTGCACAGGCCGCCCAACAAATTCAAAGCGGTGATTACAATGTGGCACTCGCCAATGATGTGAAGGAAAAAGAAGTGTATGATTTAATTGAATCCTTCCGAGATATGGCGGCACGTTTAAAACAACTCGAAGCAACACGTACGGAACTTCTAGCAGGTGTAACACATGAACTGAAAACACCTGTCACATCAATCAGTGGCTTACTACAAGCTGTGAAGGACGGCGTTGTGACAGGAGAAGATGAAAAAGAGTTTGTGAAAATGGCATTGAATGAAACGACAAAGCTCAAAACAATGGTAGGTGACTTGCTCGCGTTTAATTCATTTGCAGTGAATGCGATTCCGGTCCATATTCAACCATATGCTATTAATCATTACGTACAAGAATCAACAGTACAATGGGCAATGTCGCAACCAGAAAAGGGCGTACAGGTCGATGTGGATCTCTTACCGGAGGAAAGAACTGTACAATTAGATGGGGTCCGTTTCCAGCAAATTTTGACCAATCTTTTAACGAATGCAAAGCAAGCAATGGAAGGCAGCGGCCATATCCAATTAACGATGCAAGAAGAAGAAAAGGATATTGCAATTTTTGTTGCAGATACAGGGAAAGGCATTCCAATAGAAGAACAACCTTTTGTATTTGAGCGTTTTTACCGCGGTGAAAATAAAAAGTATGCAGTTCGTGGTCTCGGACTCGGACTCGCATTAAGTAAAATGATGGCCC
This sequence comes from Kurthia populi, assembly GCF_042686175.1. Taxonomy (NCBI): domain Bacteria; kingdom Bacillati; phylum Bacillota; class Bacilli; order Caryophanales; family Caryophanaceae; genus Kurthia; species Kurthia populi. The sequence goes on from NZ_JBHUOR010000118.1 coordinate 10,826, forward strand.
AGTCCCTTCAAGGAGATTTACAACTTATTTCAAGTACAACAAACGGTACAACATTTAAAATCATGTTACCAAAAGTGATTTCAGAAACAACAGAATAATAGTAAAGAGATTTATGTAATCAATATGAATCTCTTTTTTTTATTTTTTCGCTGACATTTACCTGACACATTCACTTCATATAATAAGTGTATCGAAAGACAGGAAGGGAGTTCTAACAGATGGATAAGCAGCCTAAAAAGAAAAAATGGCTTGTTATAACAAGTATTATCGCCGCAGTCATCGTAGTTGGTGTAATTGTTTATGCACTAATTGGCAATAGCAGTAACTATGTCGCGAAGGTTGGTGATGAGAAGATTTCGCAAGATGAATTAAACGAAGCAATGCAAAAGCAATATGGTTCAACAGTCGTTCAATCACTAATTACAACGAGTGTAATTGAACAAGAGGCGAAGAAACAAGATGTCACAGTTACACAAAAAGAAATTGACGCAGAAGTAAAAACTCAAGCCACACAATATGGTGGTACAGAAGGATTAAAATCTGCACTAGAATCAAGTAATATGACAATGGCTGATTTTGAAGAAAGCGTGAAAACATACATTCAAACACAAAAACTAATGGAACCAACATTAGAAATTACAGATGCAAAATTAAAAGCATACTTCGAAGAAAATAAATCTTCATACGATACAGCAAAACAAGTGAAAGCTAGTCATATTTTAGTTGAAGATAAAAAGACAGCGAAAAAAGTTGCCAAATTACTTGCTGATGGCAGTGATTGGGATAAATTAGCGAAGAAATATTCTACAGATACAAGCAACTCTTCTGATGGTGGTAACCTGGGATATTTTGATAAATCATCAATGGATGAGAACTTTGCTGATGCGGCATTCTCTATGAAAAAAGGAGAAATCAGTGATCCAGTAAAATCTTCATATGGCTATCACATTATTAAAGTGACAGGTATCAAATCAGCTAAGGAAGCAACATATGCAGATGTGAAAGACGAAGTTCGTACAGCTTATGTAAATGAGCAAATGAATGCGAACTACTCAACTTGGTTAGCAGATTTAGAAAAAGATTATGATATCGATAACACATTAGCAACAACATCAACAACTGAAGAATAATTCCCTGGGCGGCTACTAGTATCTATGTAGTGCCTGCTACAAAGAGTAGTGTCGCCCTTATGATAGAGAAATAATCATTATTTATAATGGCATTGAGACAACAAGGTTTCTTGCTTAGTAAAAGTGTACAAATTATAGGACTGTCCACTCTTATAAATTCTATGTTTTACGATGTAATGATTATAGAAATATGAGGTCTCCTTGTGAGTCCTGAAGAAGCCATATTTCGTTCTATCCAATTGAATAATTGCTAGATTAGTCTACTTAATGTCCACTAAGTATGACTTCCGCACACTCTAGTTGATTATTCATCCATCTTTCAGTAGTGTATGTCCACACACTGCTAAAAGAATACTCAAAGAAATCGACTCGTCATCGAAGACAGCGAGTAGCCTATTTTTTCATACCTGTTAATAAGCAGGAATAACCCACCCAACTTATATTTACGCTTGAAAAACCCATCTTACATCGGAAAGCACACCGATGTATAGATGGGTTTTTTCGTATATAATCAATAAAAAAAGGGTAGGTGAATCACATGAGCGATTATCAATTTGAAAAAATATTAGGTATTCAAACAACGGCAGATGAGCCAGCAGCAATTCACCTTGCAGACAATCATTCATATGAACCAACTGCCTATAATGTGTTAGAGTTATTGGCAAATGAGATAGAGGTAACAGATGAAGATAGTTTTGTGGATTTTGGAAGTGGTAAAGGACGCGTTGCTATTTATGCAAATTACCGCTGGGGTATTCCAGTGACAGGAATTGAATATGACGAGCTATGTGTTGAAGTAGCAAATATGAATCGACATTTATATTGTAAAAAGTATGGCGAAAAAGAGATTACCTTTCATCATCAATTAGCACAAAATTATCGTATTCAAAAAACGGATTCTATTTTCTTCTTTTTTAATCCATTCAGCCCTGCGGTTTTTGAGAAGGTATTAGCAAATATCAATAAGTCCTATGAACGTTATCCTCGGAATATGAAAATTATCGTTTATTTTCCAATGTTCGAATACGTTGATTTATTAGATTGGTCGTCTTTTCAGTTTGTAAAAGAACTGCTAATGCCTCCACAAATGATTATGTCACCGAATGATCGTTTGTTAATTTATGAGCGAAATTCTTTTTAGTTTAAAATTAAATATTTTAATGTTAAAATATAATTAATTAAACATTAAGGAGTGTTTTGAATGGGTAAATTAGAGAATAAAGTAGTCATCATCACAGGTGGAGCAGGTGGCATTGGTAGCGGTATGGCGAAAGCGATGGTTAAAGAAGGCGCTATCGTAACAATCGTCGATTTAAACGAGGAAACTGGTAAAGTAATGGAGAAAGAACTACAACAATATTCTCCAGAGTCTATGTTCATGCAAGCAAACTTAATGGATCGAGATAACTTAGGAAACATCGTCGAAACAGTTGTTAAAAAATATGGTAAACTAGATGTCTTAGTAAATAATGCACATGCATCAAAACAAAAACCATTAATGGAAACAACACAAGAAGATATCGATCTTTCATTCGGTACAGGTTTTTATCCAACTTTCTATTTAATGCAAGCAGCATTCCCTTACTTAAAAGAATCACAAGGTAATATTATTAACTTCGCATCAGGTGCAGGGTTAAAAGGCGATCCAACTCAAGGCGCGTATGCAGCAGCAAAAGAAGCAATTCGTGGTATTTCACGTGTCGCTGCAAATGAGTGGGGTCAATTTGGCATCAACGTTAATATGATTAGCCCAATTGCTTATTCACCAGGCGTTGAAGCATGGTCTAAAGCTCAACCTGAATACTATGAAGCAGTAAAAAACAAAATTCCATTAGGTCGTTTTGGCGATGTTGAACAAGATATCGGTCGCGTGGCAGTATTCTTAGCTTCTGAAGATTCTCAATACATTACTGGTCAAACAATCATGACGGATGGCGGTTCAATTATGCTTCGATAGTTATGCGAGAAGGAGGCATAGTTTTGAAAAACAAAAACATCTTTCAACTCATTCATGCGACAGAAATCATCAACAATTCAAATATCGTTTACTTTATGAAACGATTCCCTCATAAAATTGGTGTAACACCTGTCCTTGTATTAGCTGAATTGAGAAATAGTGGTGCGCAAAAGCAAACGGTATTAGCCGATAAAATTGGCTGTACACCTGGCGCTATGACGAATATTTCGAATAAACTTGTAAAAGCAGGTTATGCAGTTCGTAAATATAACGATGATGATCGTCGCCATGTATTGCTCGATATTACGGAAGAAGGCCTGAAAGTATTCAATGAAGCTCAAGCATTTGGTCGTGAGTTTCAAACAGAATTATTCGATGCACTGACAGACGAAGAAATCGAACAATATGTTAATATTCAAGATAAACTCCTTGCAGCAGCTATTCAACGTAATGAAAAATAATATATAAAGACAGCGAAAATAATCGTATGTCTGCGTATAAAAAAGCAGGAACCGCCGATGAGCGATTCCTGCTTTTTTTAATGTTTTTTAATATGCTCAAAGCCTTCAAGCGCAAGCTTTCGTGCTGTTGCATGGTCCACAATTGGCTGTGGATAACTTATCTGATGCGCTGCTACATATTTTTGAGGGCTGTGGATAACATCAGGTGGAACATCTTTTAGCTCTGGAATCCAACGTTTAATGTATAAAGCGCCACTATCAAATTTTTGAGCTTGTCCAGTAGGATTGAAAACGCGGAAATAAGGCGCAGCATCAATACCACTACCGGTAACCCATTGCCATCCCATCGCATTATTTGCGGTATCAAAATCGACGAGCGTTTCTTTAAACCAGTCATAGCCGTACTGCCAAGGGATGCGTAGATGTTTAACAAGGAAAGAAGCTACAACCATTCGAACACGGTTGTGTATAATGCCCGTCTCCCACAGTTCACGCATCCCAGCGTCCACTAGCGGGTAACCAGTTTGGCCGGTTTTCCACGCTGTGAATAAATCCTCATCGAAAGCCCATGGATAATGCTGAAAGGCTTTACGCACAGGAACACGGTCAAGGTCAGGGAACTGTGCTAACTGTTCATAAGCAAAGTCTCGCCAGGCTAGTTGTCTTAAATAGCTATCAGCAGCATCTGCATGTTCGGGCTGTTCATCAATAAATCGCTTTACACGGTACCACATCGAGCGAATACTAATATTCCCCCAAGCTAAATAAGGAGACATATCAGACGTTCCCTGCTTTCCTGGGAAATCTCTCAGCTTATTATAAGAAGCTAAATCTTGTTCGATAAAATCCTCAAATTTTTGAATGGCCTGCTGTTCGCCAGGAGTCCAATATGCACCAAATTTTTTCATCCAATGATGATTATCGATTAATTTTAAGTCATCTAATGCCAAAGAATCAAATGTATCTTTCGAAAAAGAACTATTTTTATTTTGTGGAAAAGTAATATATTGCAACTTTGCTATTTTCCAATAAGACGAGAATACCTTATATGGTGTCTGATTCTTCGTAACAATCTTATGATGATAAAATAGTAATCGATCATCAAAACACTTCACATATGTTGTTTTAGTAGAATATTTTTCAACGAGTTCTTGTTCAAGTAGTACATCTTTAGATAGGAGACTACGATTGAAAAATAGGGCATCTATTTGGAATGTATTCATCAATTCTTCAATAATGAGTTGTGGATTTCCTTGGCGTATAATAAGTGAACCACCACGTGATTTAATTGATTCTGCTAGCGCTTCTAATGAATAATGTAGCCACCAATCAGAGGCTGTAGTAGCTGAATTTGTTTTTTCATAGATGAACACAGGAATGACTTCATCGAAGTCGCTTGCAGCAAGTAATGCTAGATTATCATGCAACCGTAAATCATAACGAAACCACATTAACGCTTTTGTCATTGTGAAACCTCCTTTATCTAATTATAGCAATAAATCATTCGAACGTTAAATCCTAGAAAAAACAGTTAAATTCTCTAAAAAACACTAATATATTATTTTTTTAATTTTTTGAATTAATAGAAAATTATGTTTACTTATTTGTTTTTAGAATATAAAATATGGAATTAGAAAACATATTTTAAAGTTATGTTATCAATAGTCAGAATTATTAAATAAAATTCGGCGCAAGGGGGATGAAGTTTAATGAAGAATAACAATTTAAAGAAGTACGGTGCATTGATTGTTTCATCTGCACTATTGTTAGGAACATTAACAGCGTGTGGCTCGAAAGATTCAGGTTCAGGTAGTGGGTCATCAGATGGTGACACAATTAAAATAGGCTTGAACTTAGAGCTGTCAGGCGCTGTAGCATCATATGGTTCGGGAATTTCAAAGGGTGCGGAACTTGCAATTAAAGAAATTAATGATGCAGGTGGTATCGATGGTAAAAAAATCGAGGCAGTAAAAATTGATAACAAATCAGAAAACTCTGAGGCGACATCAGCGGCATTAAAATTAGCGACACAAGAAAAAGTAGTAGCGCAAATTGGTTCAGCAACATCTGGTAATACAGTGGCGGCTGTACAAGTAGCGGACCAAAATAAAATGCCACTTATTTCACCATCAGGTACTTCACAAACAGTAACAGTAAATGATGACGGTGCTGTAAATGAATATGCATTCCGTACATGTTTCATTGACCCATTCCAAGGGAAAATTGCGGCGGACTTTGCATCAAATGATTTGAAAGCGAAAAACGTAGCGATTTTTGCGGATAGCTCAAGTGACTATGCAAAAGGTTTAGCTGAAGCATTCAAAAAGCAAATTGAAGCAAATGGTAGCAAGGTTGTGGCTGAAGAATCATATGTAGCAAAAGATACGGACTTTAAATCAACACTTACACGCTTAAAATCAAAAAATCCTGATTTCATTTATGTACCAGGTTACTACGAAGAAGTAGGCTTAATTGTGAAGCAAGCACGTTCAATTGGTATTGACGCTCCAATGATGGGTGGCGATGGCTGGGATTCACCAAAAATTGTTGAGCTTGCGGGTGCCAAATCACTTGATAACACATTCTTTACAAACCACTATTCTGCAGAAGATCCAGATGAAAAAATCCAAAAATTCGTAAAAGCATTTAAAGAAGCAAATGATGATAAATCACCAGATGCCTTCAATGCACTTGGCTACGACTCAGTGTACTGGCTAAAAGATGCAATTGAACGAGCAGGTTCAACAAAAGGTGAAGATATTCAAAAAGCATTAGCAGATACGAAGGATTTAAGTCTTGTAACAGGTAAAATTTCTGTGGATGAAGAACATAACACAATCAAATCGGCAACAGTTCTTGAATTTAAAGACGGCAAACAAGTGTTCAAAACAAAGGTGGAACCTTAAGCGACAAGTCTTTTATGAAGGGGGGCACTTGTCCTCCTTTTTTTAATTTGATAAAAAGGAGTGAAAATTATGGAGTGGCTTCAACAACTCGTAAACGGTATATCAATTGGTAGTATTTATGCGTTGATTGCACTTGGATATACGATGGTATACGGCATCATTAAATTAATTAACTTCGCACATGGTGATGTTTTTATGATTGGTGCATTTGTTGGATTTTACGGCTTAACACATTGGCATATCGGATTTATTCCGTCGTTACTTGCCGCAATGGTTATTTGTTCTATTTTAGGTGTTGTTATTGAACGCCTTGCTTATAAACGCTTACGTAATGCGACGCGTATTGCCGCGTTAATTACAGCTATCGGGATGTCGTTATTAATTGAATATACGACGATTTTCTTCCGCGGCGCACAGCCGGAAGCTTACCCTGATAATGCAGTTATTTCAAAAACATTTACTGTTTTTGGTACACAAATTAGCTCAGAATCAATCATTATACTAGTCACAACAATTGTTTTAATGTTATTACTACAATTTATTGTGCATAAAACAAAAATTGGTAAAGCAATGCGTGCTGTTTCTCATGATATGGAAGCTGCTCGCTTAATGGGGATTAATGTGAATAATACAATCTCAGCAACGTTTGCAATTGGTTCTGCATTAGCAGGTGCTGCTGGCGTAGTATTCGGTTTATACTACACAAAAATTGATCCATTAATGGGGATTATCCCTGGCGTAAAAGCATTCATTGCAGCTGTACTAGGTGGTATTGGTAGTATTCCAGGTGCTATGACAGGTGGTATGGTGCTAGGTATTGTGGAGACAGTTGTTAGTGCGCTTGGCTTCTCAATGTGGCGCGATGCAGCAGCATTTATCATTCTTATTTTAATTTTAATCTTTAAACCAGCGGGTATTTTTGGTAAAAATACGCGCGAGAAAGTGTAGGTGGTCATGATGAAAATTTCAAAAACATTTTGGATCTACACGATTATAGCGATTATTGGCTATGCAATTATTCAAGTGATGATTTCAAGTGGTCAATTAGATATGTATTATTCAAATTTACTTATTACGATTGCGATTAATGTAATGTTAGCTGTCAGTCTTCACTTAGTTATTGGTATTACAGGACAGTTTTCAATCGGCCATGCAGGGTTTTTAGCAGTAGGGGCCTACATTTCAGCGATTTGTACGATGCAGCTACATTTACCATTTATCGTTGGATTACTTGCAGGTGCTATTGTAGCTGCGATTGCAGGATTAATCGTTGGGATTCCAACGCTTCGTTTACGCGGAGATTACTTAGCCATTGCCACATTAGGCTTTGCAGAAATCATCCGTATTATCTTCTTAAACTGGGAGTATGTTGGTGGAGCGGCAGGGATGCAAGTTATGCAACAAACAACGTGGACGTATGCATTCTTCGGCATGTTAATTACGATTATTGTCATTTCGAACTTTACACGCTCACGTCATGGTCGTGCTTGTATTGCGATTCGAGAAGATGAAATTGCTGCTGATGCGATGGGAATTAATATCACGTATTATAAAGTACTCGCATTTGCGATTGGTTCGTTATTTGCAGGGCTTGCAGGTGGTTTATTCTCTCACAATTTCTTCATCATTCAACCAGCTCAATTCGGGTTCTTAAAATCATTTGATATTTTAATTTATGTTGTACTAGGTGGTCTTGGTAGCCTATCAGGTGCAGTGATTGCGGCAGTTGCATTAACAATTATTTCACTTTACCTACAAGACTTCCCAGAAACACGAATGATTATTTACAGCCTTGTGTTAATTCTTGTCATGCTTTATCGCCCAGTAGGTTTAATGGGTACAAAAGAAATTACAGATTTATTCAAACGTAAGCGCAAGGGAGGAGACGCACATGAGTAACTCTCTTTTAAAAGTAGAAAATGTCGGTATTCAGTTTGGTGGGTTAAAGGCTGTACAAGGCTTTGATATGGAATTATTTGAAGGAGAACTAATCGGTCTAATCGGTCCAAATGGTGCCGGAAAAACGACAAGTTTTAATATGCTAACAGGTGTATATAAACCAACAGAGGGACAGATTACGTTTGATGGAAAAGTGACCAATAATATGTCACCACACCAAGTAACAAAAAGTGGTATGAGCCGTACATTCCAAAATATTCGTCTGTTCAAAGAATTAACTGTTCTTGATAATGTAAAAGTAGCGAACCATTCTCTAGCAAATCATTCGGTACTAAGCTCAATATTACGTTTACCAACTTATTTCAAAGGTGAAGCAAAAATGGAGAAGGAATCACTCGAATTTTTAAAGATTTTCGAGCTAGATAAATATAAAGATGAGCTAGCAAAAAATTTACCTTATGGGATGCAGCGCCGCCTTGAAATTGCACGTGCATTAGCTGCCGGGCCTAAGCTTTTATTATTAGATGAACCAGCTGCTGGTATGAATCCAAAAGAGACGAGTGCATTGATGGATTTAATTGCATTGATTCGTAAAAAATTTGATTTAACAATTTTATTAATCGAGCATGATATGGGACTTGTTATGGGAATCTGTGAGCGAATTTATGTCCTAGACCATGGGCAACTTATCGCATCAGGCACACCAGAAAAAATTCGTAGCAACAAGAAAGTAATCGAGGCGTATTTAGGTGAGGAGGTAACGGTTTAATGCTAAAAGTTGAAAATATCGATGTATTTTACGGCAATATTCAAGCATTGCGTGAAGTATCACTAGAAGTAAATGAGGGTGAAATCGTTACATTAATCGGTGCAAATGGTGCCGGGAAAACAACGTTACTTAAGACGTTATCTGGCCTATTAAAACCGAAAAAAGGCAAAATTGAATACCTCGGAAACTCAATCGCAGGAAAAGCAGCGCAAGGAATTGTGAAGAGTGGCATCTCGCAAGTACCAGAAGGTCGTCGAGTTTTTGCAAACATGAGTGTAGAGGAAAATTTAGATTTAGGTGCTTATTTACGCAAAGACCGCGATGGTATTAAAAGAGATATGGAACGAGTTTATGAGCTATTTCCGCGATTGCTTGAACGAAAAAGCCAGTCTGCAGGAACGTTATCTGGTGGTGAGCAACAAATGCTTGCGATGGGTCGCGCGATCATGGCGAAGCCTAAGTTATTGTTGCTAGATGAACCTTCGATGGGCCTAGCACCTTTAATGGTTCAAACGATTTTTAGTATTATTAAAGAAATTAACGAAGCAGGTACAACGATTTTATTAGTTGAACAAAACGCACATATGGCACTGTCAGTTGCGCAGCGAGCCTACGTTATTGAAACCGGTAAAGTTGTATTATCTGGCGATGCTAAGGAACTACAAGAAAGTGATGAAGTACGTGCAGCATATTTAGGTGGTTTATAGACTCAGAAAGGACAAGTATGATGCTTGTCCTTTTTTAATGCGGGTAAAGATAAATAAGGGGTGATGAAAATGGTAGAACGTGTAATCGCAACTGAGGAAGCACTGACTGTTATTCAAGAATTAAAAGCATCACATGGAGCACTAGTATTTCACTTATCTGGTGGGTGCTGTGATGGAACTGCACCGATGTGCTATGAGCAGGGTGAATTTAAAGAAGGCAGCGTGGATTTATTGCTTGGTACATTAGACGAGGATATTCCATTTTACATGCATGAAAGCTTATATGAATATATGAAGCACACGCAAATCATTGTCGATGTTACGAATGGGATGGGTGGCTTTTCACTTGAAGCAGAATTAGGAAAAGCATTTCTAACACGAAGTCGACCTTTTACAGAAGATGAGGAAAGAGAATTAGCAGAAATCCATTGACCTATTATTTGAAAAAATATGTTTTTTGTTAGATAATATATGTACGAAACAGAAAATTCTAGGAATTTGACGTTTTAAAATAATCGTAAGGGAGCGGATAGTGTAATGATCTATGCAAATCCAAACACTGAAGGCGCAGTAATTCAATTTAAGGAAAAATACGATAACTATATTGGTGGTGAATGGGTAGCACCAGTAAAGGGTGAGTATTTTGATAATGTAACGCCAGTAACAGGTGAAGTTTTCACTAAAGCTGCAAAATCAACTGCTGAAGATATCGAATTAGCACTTGAGGCTGCACATAAAGCGAAAGAAGCTTGGGGTAAAACTTCAGCAACTGAACGTGCTAATATTCTAAATAAAATTGCTGATCGCATTGAAGAAAACTTAGAATTAATTGCGGTTGCTGAAACTTGGGATAATGGTAAAGCTGTTCGAGAAACATTAAATGCAGATATTCCATTAGCAGTAGATCATTTCCGTTATTTCGCTTCTGCTATTCGTGCACAAGAGGGTAGTCTTACGCAATTAGATGATGATACAGTAGCGTATCACTTCCAAGAGCCTCTAGGCGTTGTTGGTCAAATTATTCCTTGGAACTTCCCGATTTTAATGGCAGTTTGGAAGCTAGCTCCTGCATTAGCAGCTGGTAACTGTGTCGTATTAAAACCGGCAGAGCAAACACCAGTATCGATTATGGTTGTAATGGAATTAATCGAAGACTTACTACCACCAGGTGTTGTAAACATCGTTAATGGCTTTGGTGCAACAGTAGGTAAAGCCTTAGCAACAAACAAAAAAATTGCGAAAGTGGCATTCACAGGTTCTACAGCAGTAGGGCGTTTAATTATGCAATACGCAACTGAAAATATCATTCCTGTAACATTAGAGTTAGGTGGTAAGTCACCTAATGTATTCTTTGAAGATGTTATGGATGAAGATGATGAATTCTTAGATAAAGCAATTGAAGGTCTTGTTATGTTTGCGCTAAACTCAGGTGAGATTTGTACTTGTCCATCACGTGCATTAATCCAAGAATCAATTTACGATAAATTCATTGAGCGTGCAATTGAGCGCGTAAAAGCAATCAAAATTGGTAATCCATTAGATACAGAAGTAATGATGGGTGCACAAAACTCAAATGAACAACAAGAAAAAATCAAGTCTTATTTACAAATTGGTAAAGATGAAGGTGCGGAAGTGTTAGTCGGCGGTGAAGCTAATCGTGTAGAAGGATTAGAAAATGGTTTCTACATCCAACCTACTATCTTCAAAGGAAACAACAAAATGCGTATTTTCCAAGAAGAAATCTTCGGCCCTGTATTATCGCTTACAACATTCAAAGATTACGACGAAGCAATTGAAATTGCGAATGATACAGAGTACGGCTTAGGTGCTGGGGTATGGTCTCGTTCAGGTGACATTGCTTACCGTGCAGGTCGAGCAATCCAAGCAGGTCGCGTATGGACAAACACATATCACCAATATCCAGCAGGTGCAGCATTCGGTGGTTACAAGTTATCAGGTATCGGTCGCGAAAACCACAAAATGATGTTAGATCATTATCAACAAACAAAAAACTTGCTAGTTAGCTATAACCGTAAGCCTCAAGGTTTCTTCTAAACCGAAAGGAGAGAGCAACATGGTTGAACGTGTTGTTGCAACGGATAAAGCAATTGAATTAATTCATTTTTTAAAAGATAAATATGGAAAAGGACTAGCTTTTCATCAGTCAGGTGGTTGCTGTGAAGGCTCGAAACCATTATGCTTTTTGGAGGATGAATTTAAAGTAGGGCAAATCGATGTACTCCTTGGATATGTGGATGGAGACGTGCCATTTTATATGCATGAAAACCTCTACAATTATTCGAAGCATACACAACATGTATTAGATGTTGTGGATAGTTTTGGGAGTGGATTTTCAATTGAATCCATCGAAAATAAAAGTTTCCTTATACGCGCTCGTGTGTTTACAGATGAGGAATATGCGGAAGTGAAAAAAATTATTGCCAATGAAAAAGCAGTGGGGTGATCCACTGCTTTTTCTGTTATATTAATATTAGTTTTTAAATAAATACAGATTAAAGTCTATTTTGTGAACTTTAATTATTGAAATGATACAGAATGTGTTTTATTATAGATACAGATGAAAGAAACGAAGGAGCGGTTGCAATGTTAGAAGCAGTGCCAATGAGCCAATCAAGAACGGTGCAAACACATCTTGTGTTACCACCAGATACAAATCATATGAATACAATATTCGGTGGGAAAGTTTTAGCTTATATTGACGAAATCGCAGCAGTTACATCAATGAAGCATGCTAAAATGCAAACTGTTACAGCCTCATTTGACTCAGTTGATTTCTTTGCGCCGGTACATTCGGGTGAAATTTTAGAATTAGAAGCAGTTGTCAGCAACACAGGACGTTCTTCAATGGAAATTTATATTCGGGTACAAGCTCGTGATATTGAAACACGCGATACTAAACTAACAACAGAATCATTTGTCACGATGGTTGCTGTCGATACAAATGGAAAACCACAAGAAGTTGCCCCGGTTTATCCAGAAACAAATGAAGAACGTCGATTGTTTGAATCGGGTCCAGCACGTCGCGCACATCGTAAAGCAAAACGTGAAATGCCACATTCATTCTTTTAAAAAAGAGGCTAGGACAAACTAATTTTAGTCGATAAAAGGATTAACAAAAAGAAGGAACCATAAGCGTGGTTCCTTCTTTTTGTTGCGAACCTATTAGAAATAAGTTCTCGCTCAATCTATTTTTAATGAGAAAATCTAGTTTTTGGTGGCATATGTTCAACACAACCAACTTTTTCAATTGTTGCATGCCCGTTTTCAAGATGAACAATAGTTAAACTTGTGCCATCGATATGGGGCGAATCACAAAGCTGGTCTATCGAGTGTCCGAGGAAATAATTGATAAGTACTTTTTTAACGATACTATGTGTTACAACGAGTATATTGTCATCCTGCTCATACTTACCTTCAATTTTATCGATAATTTTTTTTGCACGTTCGAGTACATCGTAGTAATTTTCACCTTCTAGTGACTCAAAGCATTCGGCGTGATGGATGTAATTATCATAGGCTTCAGGGTACTGTTGTTTAATTTTTTGAACGAGCATTCCTTGCCATTCTGCTACATTAATCTCTTTTAATTCATGCTTAATAAAAAGAGGCGTTTGATGACCCTGTAAAATCAATTTTGCCGTTTCTAAAGCTCGGCCGCTTGGACTTGAGTAAGCAGCGATGAATGGTGTACTGCTAAGGCGTTTACACAGAGCGTTTGCTTGATCCTTCCCGTAATTTGTAAGCGGTGAATCAAACCATCCCTGTATACGTTCTTGGACGTTCCATTCGGTTTGCCCATGGCGCGTAATATAGAGCGTTACCATATCATCCTTCCTTTCAAGTGAAATCCAAACAAGTATAGAAGATTCCTTTTAGAATGTCAAAATAATAAAAAAATCGCCCTTCTAAGAGGACGATTTTTCAGTGGCATTATTCCGTTAATTCTGTTGCTACTTCTAATAAGCGTTCTGCAGAATCTGCCACTTGGAATGTCGCATTTGAAATTTCGTCTAATATTATTGTGATGTTAGATACATCATTTGTTGTCGATGTGTGATTTGTTTTAATACCTGAAACAGCGCGTGCAATCGTTTGGAATGAGTCGGATAATTCTTTTTGCATTTCAACGCCAGATAAAATTTGTGTATCTACTTCTTTAACAGACGCGGATATATTGGCGATATTACATTCGGTTTCATGAATTAATGAAGAAACGTTTTGCACAGCACTTTTTGTTTCCTCAGCTAACTTACGAACTTCATCTGCTACGACTGCAAAGCCTTTTCCATGCTCCCCTGCACGTGCCGCCTCAATTGATGCATTTAGTGCTAAAAGGTTTGTCTGATCAGCGATATCTGTCACGAGACGTACGATTTCTGAGATTTTGTGTGAGGAAATACGCAGATGCCCCATCGTCGAATCTAATTGTTTAACAGATGTCGACATACGTGCCATTAAATCATTTTGTTGTACGAGTAAACGTGTGCCATTCTCAGATTTTTGCTCAGTTTCATTCACGAAGTTTAGCCCTTTTTTTGTAGCATCTGAAATATCTTCAGATTGTGTTACAAGAGATTGAATCGATGCAGTTGTTTCCTCACTAATGGCACTTAATTCTTCTGCAGTACTTTGTACAGAAACCATAATTTCTGCTTTTTCATCAATGTGGCGCTGCTGTATATCTGCTTGCTCCTCATCATATGCTTCAATGACGATTTGCTGTTCGAGATTGATGACTTTTGCAAATGCATTCACTGCGCGTTTAAAGTCATCTAATGGTAATCCAAGTTCTGCACAGTACGTCATAAACGTACTATTTAATGCTTGGAATGAATTTAAATACCATTTTGATGGTAAACCAATTACAACATGAACATGTGCAATTCGTTTACGATCTAATACATAGTTATGATTGAACTGCCCATTGAAAATTGCCGTTATATGACGTGTCAATGTCACTTTCAAACGCTCAATTGAAGAGTTGTGATTAATAATTGATGTAAGCTCACTTGCTTTGCTAATTGTGGTGTAGAATTCATTAACCATTAATGGTACAAGTTCATTTGTATATTGCTTGAAATGAGAAATAATTGCTAAGTCTTCTTTTGTTAAACTTAATAATTCTACTTGCTTTGATAAACCAGGGAATGTTGATAAATCAAGCTCCACTTCATTTAGCGCTGCGTCTAAATCAAAATATGATGAGGGCTGTTTCGGCTTTGAAAAATTCCAAATACTCAAGAGATTGTCTCCTATCTTTATGTAAAAAATAATGTTGATAATTTTGTATTAACTTTTAAAAAAAGTATATTTTCATTAGTTATATCGGTTGGAGTATTTGTTTTAATGTATTAATTACAAAAAAACTTTAAAATTCACAAAAAATATGTGTATAAATAAAAAAAGAACTGTCCATTAGACAGTTCTCAGCTATTTATAATTTGAAAAAATCGAGCCAACCTTTATGTTTGAACCAAGAAATCATTGAAACGGCGATGATAAACATGACACCGAGTACAATGAAATAACCCCAGTGCCAATGTAGCTCAGGCATGTTATCGAAATTCATGCCATATACTCCTGCAACGAAAGTCAATGGAATGAAGATGGTCGATACAATTGTTAAAGTCATCATAATACTATTCATACGTACAGCATTCATTGACATATGACTATCACGCATGTCAGCTGTCAATTCTCGGTTAGATTCAATCATTTCTGTCAGTTTTACGAGATGGTCATGAATATCGCCAAAGTATGCACGCTCGGCTCCAATTAAACCGAGGCGGCCAGAGTTCATGATGCGATACAATAGGTCGCGCATTGGGAGTACGATACGACGAATGTGTAATAAGTCACTACGTAAATCAAATACATCGGACATCGCCTTTGCATTGCGCTGGTAATTTAATTGATCTTCAATTTCATTTAAGCGGTCTTCAATGTTATAAACCATAGGGAAGTAGCTATCAACGAGTTTATCGACTACTTGATACATGGCGTAATAAGAACCGCGCTCCCAATCACCAGGCTGGTTTAGTACACGTTTACGCGCTGTTTCAATCTCAGGAACAGGCGTCTTGTGATATGTCACGATAAAGTTGCTAGCGATAAAAATATTTACTTCTTCTGCTTCTAATTCAATAGAATTCATTTTATGTACGACAAGGAAGTGGCAGTCGTCATAATAGTCGATTTTCGGACGTTGTAAACGCATTAATGAGTCCTCGATTGCTAATGGGTGAAAGTGAAATACCGTATCTAAGTACGTATTTTCCGTAGGTGTTGGTTGATCAAAATCTACCCAATACCAGTCGAAGTCGAATGTATGCAACTCATCCAATGGAAAATCGGCCACTACGTTATTGTCTTTTGTAAAACCTAAAGTTCGAATCATCGTAACGCCTCTTTTTCTCCGTAGTTATTAATATTGTCCCATATCCATACCCTAATGTCGACAAACGTAAAAGAAAATTAATCAAAACAAAAAGCCATGAAAATACATGGCTTTAACGGTCACTTGATAACCAAACAGCAATTTTTTCACCGCTATTTCCGTTCGATATCGAGTGTATATTTTTATGGTCAACAGAGTCGCTTGAATCATACGAGCTCTTTAAAAGGCAGTAGGGCATAACGAGTAAAACAGCGAGGCATAAAATAGTAATTCCTGCTGTAAGCAATGCTTTCTTCAAAAGAAACATCCCTTTCATCATGTGATATTAGAAAGGACGTCGACTGCTAAAAAATGTTTCCAAACGGTTTATAGCTAGAATGAAACTATTTTATAGCTTATCCCGTAGAATAACTACCACATAATAGAAAGGACTATTCAAATGAACGATAAAAACGTTGAATCTACTAAATGGTTAAAAGTGATTGTGCATGCAAGTCCATTTTTCGCACCATACCTTATCCCAGTTTTATTTTATTTATTTGTTGATGATGCTTCAGTTAAAAAAATATCGATTCAAGCCTTGCTATTCCAAATCTTGATGGGCGTGTTAATTTTCATTTCAGCGATATTCAGTGCACTTTTAATCGGTCTGCCATTCTTAGTTGTCTTCGTAGCAATGACCGTAATCGTGCCAATTGTAGGTATCGTAAAAGCAATACAGGACGACAACTGGGAATACCCAATTATTAAAAAATTCTTTTAATCGTAAAACCATGCTGCGGCATGGTTTTTTTATATGATAGATTGTCAAATTAACTGCACCACTTCACATTCAAATGCATCCTGTGTGGTATTCCAGTTGAGGCACTTTCTTGGTCGATTGTTGATCAA
>NZ_JBHUOR010000119.1:0-28109 GCF_042686175.1 Kurthia populi
ATCAATTAATACAAAATTAAGTTAGATATGCGTGTTGGAAAATATTTTTTTGACACTCAAAAATGGCGTGAGCCATTGATATATCAACATTTATAGAGGGAGGCGGTTACAATGGCTAATCCACAAGCAGTTGAGATGGTTGTAACACAAGGTCTAAACGTATTAAAATCAATGAAGGGTTTATGGAACTTTTCAAATCGAAACATGGATAAGGCGTCGGATGATTACACACGTTTCTTCGCCAATTTCCACTCATTTGATGTGTATACACATATGGATTCTGAAGTTGATGAAAATGAACATGTTCAAGCCTTCCAACAACGGGTATTAACATTTGATGCTCCTTATGCGCCACTACGTGTAAAACAACCTGCAGAAGTCAATGCGAAAGAATCAAAAGCGTTATATGAAGCGGCAGTAGAAGCATATAACACAATGGTGACAGACCTTGGCAAGGCAGACAAAGTTGTCAATCCAAGTTTTTTATAAATCGTGAGAAGCTACGCAAATTGCGTAGCTTTTTTTGCGACTTTTTTAAAATTTTTCTCGCTTTTTCTGTGTGTTTGTTTTACAATTTTATTTTGTGATACAGGGTGTAAAATCACTACAATATCGAATAGAAAAAAACAACTATTTTTAGTTCTTGTACATGAATTTACAGCAAATTGTTAACACAAAATAGACAATAATTTTCTGTTGAAAAAAACGATTTAAGTCGTTAAAATTATTTACTACAGCCTGAAAGGGGTTAAGAAATGGAACTATGCTTTTACAATGAAATCAAGCACGGAGAAATGCTTGCAAATTACACATTAACGGAGGAACAATTGCACTTTACGACAGCACCAGATGTAGCAATGGAGATGGCAAAAAATGATCCATATCGCTATCCAATCGTCGCAATCGATAATGGCGCAATCGTTAACTTCTTAATGTTAGATGGAGACCAGGGACGCAAACTATACTCGGATAATCCGAATGCGATTTTACTGCGTGCCGTATCAACGGACTTTCATCATCAAGGTAAAGGCTACGCAAAACGTGTCATGAACATGTTACCTGACTTTGTCGAGCAAAACTTTACTGACAAAAATGAGATTGTGCTAGTCGTAAATATTTACAACACAGCAGCACAAGGGTTATATCATAAATGTGGCTTTATTGACGAAGGCGTACGCACAATGGGCGCTAAAGGTGAAGTCATCGTAATGCACTACAAAATTAAACAATTGGTGGCGATTTAATAATGGACGATACCGCAAATAGTAGATAGGACTGACTCGTAACAACACATACGAGCCGGTCCTATTTTTTTTGATTGAAAGCTGAGCGTGATCGCTCTGCTTTGACGGGCGTTTTTAGTTCCTGACAAGTGACGTTCTTCGTCACGTAGGAAGGAATGAAACGACCCGAAAAGCAAGCACGCGAGGCTAGATAGTAAAAGAAGTGAGTCATGGCTAATGACCGGACGACGGCGTAATTAGCTTACGTTCCGCTAAAGAAAAATAGTGATGTTCTTGATTACAGAAGGAAGCGGGCAGACTCGAAAAGCAAGTCATGTTCGGTGATTTTTCCTGATAGACTACTTATAATAAATAGAGAGGTGAACAGCATGATTGAAAATGTTTTAGGGCCAGTCGTCAATAAAAGCACGCGCGTGTTAATTGTCGGGTCGATGCCAGGGCAGCAATCTCTTGAAAAGCAGCAGTACTATGGAAATCCACGTAATCATTTTTGGCCGATTATGTCAGAGTTGTTAGAACAATGCGCACCAGAAAATTATACAGAACGACTCAATTGGCTCCAACAGCATGGTATTGGATTATGGGATACGATTAAATACTGTGAACGTGAAGGAAGTCTTGATGCCGCAATTCGTAATGAGGTTCCAAATGATTTCGAAACGTTATTAGCACAATATCCAGCGATTGAATGTGTGCTTTTTAATGGTGGAAAGGCAGAGCAAGTATTTAAAAAGCGAATTGGTTTAAACGTATTAACAGGTCGCCATTTTTATAAAATGCCTTCAACAAGTCCAATACCAGGGAAGAATATTAAAAGTTTTGAGGAGAAAGTGAAAAGTTGGTCTATCATAAAAACGTATATAGAGTAAATTGGAAAAAATATAAGAAAGTCATCCTGTTTTAGAAAAATAGGGTGGCTTTCTTCGCGTTTTAAAGGTTTTACGTTTTATTTTTTCTCGAAAAGGGAATTTTTTAATTATAGTTCGATAGGAAAGAGGTGCAACGAAAATGAAAAAGTTTGTTCAAAAAATAGCATTTGTTACTGCGACAAGCGTATTAGGAATAGGGACAGTAGCAGCATTACCAGTTTCACCAATTACGGCAAAAGCGGCAACGGAAACAGAGCAAGTAATGGCTCAAGTAAACGATGCATTAAAGACAACACTTCCTGTTACATTACCGCATAAAATCCCTGTAACAAGCGGGAAACATTTAACAGCAAAGACGACGGTTTCTAAACACTATTACAAAGTAGTGTTTTACGAAACCTCTCATAAAGTACCAGTGAATGCGAAAAAATTGACGACCGTTTCAAAAAAAGTCGTTGCACGCATTCAAATGGAACGTTATACAACAAAAGCAGAAGCATTATCACATGTAAATTATTTAAATTACAGTAAATACGGGGGACAAAAGGTAGCGTTAACACACGGTATCACAGGCTATCAGGATGCTGGTGCCGGACAGCTTTATACGAGCTGGAATGAGGGACGCTGGGCGTTAGCGACTCATACGTACACAAATCAAAATGCACGTGGGGTCACATTAGCAAAAGATACGGTCCATTATTTAGAGACGCATCTTTTACCGGCGCCAAATCAATATGGTGCGATTCAATTAGATGCAGTTGGTAAAAATCACGCATTACGTCTTCAAAAAGGAACAGCTGTGATGACGATTGACAAAGTGACGACTGCAAAAGGGCTGTTAACAATCGCCACATCTGTACGTTAACTTAAAACAGCTTTTACGTTAGCTTAACAACTTTGTTGTACACTACAACTAGAAGTAGATGGAGGTGCAATAAATGATAAATCTATTATTTCTATTATTCATCGTGATTTCAGTATGTGTGGTCGTAAGAGAATATCACGCAGAGTTTCGAATGTTAATGTGGAAAGACTTAGTATTTATCGGAAGTGCGTTACTTGGACTTCTTGTTGGGCTAGCATTTGTATTGAAAGTGGCAGCAGTTGGTTATGGGGTATGGCAAGTATCACCGTTTTGGCAGGATGTCACAGGCTTCTTTGTAATCGTCGTACTGTTCTACCCAGCAGCGACAGCGCTTTACCAATTTGCGTGGAAGCGTGCAGCATTACGAAAAAAACAATTCATTTTAAATAAATAGTGCTTAAAAAATACGGACGGATGCGATCAACTTGATTGCACCCGTTTTTTTATTTGAAATGACCGATTACGTCAGACAGCGTGTTTTAGATACGACATATTTTAAAATAAGTGCCAATGAGTGGCTATCGTCTTAGAGAAAAGAATGCTTTTATTAATCATCCAGTAAATGCTGGCAAATCAACGCGTTATTCATAATGAAGTTCATCGATTTATAGCATTTTTAATAAATGAAAAAAGCCTATTTTCGACCAAAATGGGCTAAAAACAGCCTTTTCGGGTGCACTAAGGGTGTTTTTTGCGTGTTTAAGAGGCGCTTAATATGCCGATTCTCATGATGTAGCTAAAAGTGATATAGCAGCAACTGTTTTTAACTTGCAGAGATAAAAAGAGGCTGTTAGAAGTCCCGAAATTAAACAAAAGGAGTTAAAATAGAGGCTCTGACGGGCATTTTTGACACGTTTTTCAAGATTGCTATTAACAATGTGTTGTAAGTATTTAAGAAAGAAAAGATAATTATCTGCGGTTAAATACGCGTCGAATACATTTTTATTAAAAGTATGGGTTTATTTTCATGTAGATGACACATATTTATAGATATGTCGTATTCAAAAGACGCTTGTTGAGCTTATGAGTGATTTTTAATCGTGACTTTGACTTTTAAGGTGCGCGCGCTTACACTGTCATCATTGTGTGTATGGAGGAGGAATGGTGAGTGAATGAATGGATAGAGCGCCGCGCAATGATTAATTTATATACGTTTTTCGTCAGCAAGCTCTTAACATCATTAGGATTTGGTGTTTTTAGCTTTGGGATTAGTCTGTATATTTTACAATTGACGGGATCGGCGTTAAGTTTTGCGACGAATATTATGTTTAATGTGCTACCACGTGCACTTGTGGCACCGTTAGCTGGTTATGTGGCGGACCGGTTTCCGCGAAAAATAATCGTTGTAGTAAGTATGGCAGGTATTACAGCATCGATTGGGGCATTGATTATTTATACGGAGCTGTATGGCATTTCGGTCGCAGCAATTTATACGATTACAGTCATCTTTTCAATGATTGGCGCCTTCAATGGTATTGCGTTTTCGAGCTCCATTCCGAATATGGTCGGTAAGCATAATGTGCAAAAGGGGATGGCATTTAATCAGGTGTCGTATTCGATTGGGGCAATTGGTGGGCCGACAATTGGGGGTATGATGTACGGCTTTGTATCGATGGAGGTATTTTTATGGGCCATGTTTATCGCTTATTTTATTGCGCTGTGCTTAGAGGCTTCGATGAATTTTACATTGTTTGCGGACAGGCTTGTAGCGAAAAAAGAATCGATGATGGCGAGTATGAGAAGTGGTTTTGTGTATTTAAAAAGCAAACCGCTCGTGCAGTCCTTATTAATGACACAAGTATGCATTAATTTCTTTTCGGCTGCAATAAGTGTGGGTTTAGTATTCGTTTTAGTGCAAAGATTATCTGTTGAATCCACGCAAGTTGGTATCATTCAAGGTGCGGGTGCAATTGGAATGCTCGTGGCGTCTCTTTATTTATCGATGCGCGGGGATTTAGTACGACCGCTGCGCTTTGTAAAACGTGCTGCGACGGTAATGTGCATAGCCATGATATGCATTGCTGTTCCACTAGTTGCAGGCTTTAGCACATCGATAGCATTCATCTATTATATGCTGTTGATGTTTATTTTTTCGGCTATGTCGATTTGGGCAAATACGCCAATTGGTGTCGTCATTCAACGAGAAGTAGACGATGCGCATAGAGGGCGAGTATTTGGCATTATTGAAACATTAGCTGTTGGTATTGGACCGATTGGCTCGCTTATTTATGGTGCCTTATTTGATTACATTGATGCGTCACTAATTTTTATTATATCTGGTTTACTATTACTAGTGATGATTTATATTTTACTGCGAGCATCTAGATTGAAGCATCTTTCTCCTCTATGATGAAAGAAAGTTGATGTTCAATTTTTTGAAGTTGTCGATCAATAATTTGAAATTCATGATAAAGTGCGCTTTGCGCTGTAGGACAGGCTGATTGTTGTATCCTTTCAACGAGCTGTTGTATGTGCAGTTGTAAATTCTCATAGGTGCATGCTAATGTTTCTAACATTTTCTTAACCTCCTTTAATAGGTTGTTTGTCTTACTGTTCCCGTTTACTTAGTCTAAATAAACCTTCAAATAGTCGGGACTTTAGATAGATTTACTTTAAAAATTGCTGGGCGTAGAATAACAGCAATAAAATATTGTTTCTAAATCGCTGAAGTGAAAACGCGGGGGAACCAATCGTTACGAAGTCTTGTACTTCTTGGGGTGAATCCACATTGTGGTAAGGCTAACTCTTATGGCCTGAATCCGACAGCTAACCTCGTAAGCGTTATAAGGAGATGGCAACTCCTTTATTTGGTGTTGCCTTTTTTCGTTCAATCAAGCGCTTAGGGACACATTCTAATTAAAGAAGGTGTTGAATATGCTGATGTCATTAAAGCGTATTTTTATTGGAAGACCATTGAAATCAACAGAATTAAGTGAAAAGCGTTTGTCCAAAACAAAAGCATTGGCGATTTTATCATCGGATGCCTTGTCATCGGTGGCGTATGGTCCGGAGCAAATACTTATTGTGTTAGTAGCGGTTAGTGCAGCCGCACTCTGGTATTCACTGCCGATTGCGATGGGTGTTGTTGTTTTATTAGCGGCGCTTATTTTATCGTACCGCCAAGTGATCCATGCGTATCCACAGGGCGGAGGCGCATATATTGTATCAAAAGAAAATCTAGGGTTGAATGCAGGGCTTATTGCCGGTGGGGCTTTGCTTGTTGATTATATGTTGACGGTGGCAGTAAGTGTATCTGCTGGTGCCGATGCGATTACGTCGGCATTTCCAAGTTTACAGCCGTATAACTTAGAGTTATCCATTGTATTTGTCATTGTATTAATGGTATTGAATTTACGAGGAATTACAGAGTCTGCAACGGTGCTTGCGTATCCGGTTTATTTATTTATCGGTGCGATGTTTATCATGCTTATTATGGGCTTATTTCATGTCGCAACTGGGCAAGTAGAGCAGGTGCATACGTCGATTGGGACGCCGGTCGCTGGCATTTCTTTATTTTTATTATTGAAAGCATTTGCATCTGGAAGCTCTGCTCTAACGGGGGTTGAGGCGATTTCAAATTCTGTACCGAATTTCCGTAAAGCGGAAGCGGTGAACGCCACGAAAACATTAGTGATGATGGGGCTGTTATTAGCGGCGATGTTTTCAGGAATTGTCTATTTGTCATTTGTATATGGCCTCATACCGCAATCAACCAATACGATTGTGTCTCAATTAGCAGAGGCAATTGTCGGGCATGGTATGTTCTATTATGTTATTCAAGCTGTGACAGCATTGATTTTAATTTTAGCAGCCAACACAGGATTTTCAGCATTTCCGATGCTAGCGGTAAGTTTATCAAAGGATAATTATTTACCGCGTATGTTACAGATGCGCGGCGACCGACTTGGGTATTCCAATGGGATTTTAATGCTTGGCATTGGTGCCATTATTCTGCTACTTGTTTTTAACGGCCAGACGACCAACCTCATTCCGTTGTATGCGGTTGGCGTATTTATTCCATTTACATTGGCACAGACAGGGATGTTTATGAAATGGTTACGGGAGCGCCCAAAAGGCTTTGGTGTAAAAATGACGATTAATTTCATTGGGGCACTGATTTCATTTACAGTAGCGATGATTTTCTTTATAACGAAATTCACGCATGTTTGGCCGGTGCTCGTATTTTTACCACTGATGGTATTTATTTTTTATAAAATTCATCAGCATTATGCGCAGGTACATGAAGCAATGAAGCTACAGCATGTCATTGATATTAAGCAGGGGAATATTTTTATTTTGCCAGTAGCAAGTATGACAAGTACAGTGGAGCATTCGCTAAACTATGCAAAGTCATTGAACCCAGATCAAATTATTGCGGTGCATGTCAGCTTTGAAAAGGACGATTGTAAACAATTTGAGGAGCAGTGGAAGAACTGGCAGCCGGATACACGCATCATCACGCTATATTCACCGTATCGTACGCTATTGCAGCCGATGACACGTGTCATTGACCGCATCCAAAAAATTGCGAAATATAAGGATGCGCAGCTATCGATTGTGATTCCACAGTTTTTACCGAATAAGCGCTGGCAATATGCCTTACACAATCAAACGGGGATATTTTTGCGGACGTATCTGTTATATAGAAAGGACGTCGCAATTATTACTGTTCCATATCACGTAGGTTTAAAAAGAAAATAACAGGGAATATAGTATTTATCGGGCAATAGAAAAGTAGGTCTATTTCCTATGAAAAAAGTTAAGGGAGTGAAAGAGATATGAGACTACTAATGTTTTATGGAGGCTTAGTGCTTTTATTAATAGGGATTACACATCCACTAGGTTTCGTACAATCAACGGCAGTGGAGTATACTCTTTACGCCGGTATTATCGTATTCGCAATCGGTATTTTATTATTACCGGGTAAAAGTGAAGCCGATAGTATATTTAATAAAAATCGATAATAAATGAAGGCTATGCTGAAAAGGCATAGTCTTTTTTTGTGCCAAACGGTATCATAAAAAGAATCATATAAGGAAGGACTAGGGATATGAATAAGAGTGCAGCTTTACAAATGGTTGTTTCAATGGCGCTTTTTGGCTCCATTGGCTTTTTCACGCGTCAGACAGGGGTAAGTGCCGAGGCACTTGTTTTTATTCGTTGTATTTGTGCGACCCTTTTTTTAGGTGGGCTATGGCTACTACTTGGCTATGCGAAGCGCGAGGTATGGCAACGTCGAGAAGTGATTCGCACACTTGTTTGTGGTGTATTTCTCGTATTGAACTGGGTGTTTTTATTTAAAGCGTTTGAAGCCATGTCGATTTCAGCGGCGATTTCGATTTATAATTTAGCGCCGATTTTTGTGTTGATTATGGGGACGCTTTTTTTAGGGGAACGTATAAATATTCAGTCAGTACTAGCGGTTGCTGTATGCTTTTTAGGAAGTTTATTCGTTGTTGGGATTGAGCAATTTAAATCTGTGGATAACTTTTTAAATTCCGGCTTTATTTGGGCGATTTTATCAGCGGTTTGCTATGCGATGACGATGTTTATCGGGAAAAATATTCAACAGCTGAGCTCGTATGCGACGACCTTTTTGCAAACGATTGTTGGTATTTTTATGCTTGCACCAATTGTATCGATGGCAGAGTTTTCTGGGTTGTCGACGACAAATTGGCTTTATATTTTAGGGACGGGCTTTATACATACGGGGTTTGTGTATTATTTATTTTTTAATAGTTTACGCAAGCTACCAGCACTTGTGACATCGGCGCTCGTATTTGTTGATCCACTTGTGGCGATTTTATTGGATGTAGTCATTTTGAATTTCCGCCCAAGCTGGCTTCAATTACTCGGTATTGCCTTTATTTTTGGTGGCATTATTTATACATTGCTAAAACCCGTTCCACAAGCTGCTGTGGATAACAAAAGCGACCTCGCATAAGGTCGCTTTTTGTTAGAGCGCTTTTATCATTAAGACATGCTCGATACCGGCATCTAAAAAGACATCGGATTTTACCTCGTAGCCAAGCTTTTCATAGAAGCCAATCGCATGAACTTGTGCATCGAGTTTTGCCTTTGTGGCACCTTGTGCGGCAGCTAATTTTTCAAGCGCTAAAATAATGATGCGACCAATGCCATATTGTCTAAATGCTTTTACAACGGCTACACGCTGAATTTTACCGTATTCATCGACTAAGCGTACGCGCCCTGTGCCAACTGCCTGGCCCTCGTCATTTTCGATTAAGAGATGCGTACAGTCGCTATCAATGACATCAAATGCATCGATTTCCTCGTCGATTGGCACATGCTGCTCGTCAACAAAGACCTCTTTTCGAATGGCAAATGAACGCGCTAAATCAGCGTCGTTTGTAATGGGAATCGGTGTTAATTTCATGGGAATGCCTCCTTTTTTATGCAATGTGTATTTATTATACGAAAAAATGAGGAGGACTGCTTTGGCAACGCTTAAAAAATACGTTACTATTATAGAGTTAGACAAATTTGAAAGGAAGTTGTGATATGGGTCAACCAATGCAACAACCAATCGAAGATATTAGCACAGCGAAATTAATGTGGCAGTTAACACGTCCGCATACATTAACAGCGACATTTTCTCCTGTTATTTTAGGGACGGCGCTAGCGCTTTTTGATACGAAAATCGATTGGCTTTTATTTATCGCGATGCTTGTATGTTGCTTATGCTTACAAATCGCGACAAACTTATTTAATGAATACTATGACTTTAAGCGCGGTTTAGATACAGCGGATTCTGTAGGAATTGGTGGCGCCCTTGTGCGTCATGGTACAAAGCCATCAACGGTGCTTGCATTTGCACTTGTACTGTATGCGATTGCCATAGCAATTGGCGTCTACATTTGTATGGCGAGTAGCTGGTGGCTAGTCGTTATCGGCTTAATCGGGATGGCGGTCGGCTACTTATACACAGGTGGACCGTACCCAATTGCGTATACACCATTTGGCGAATTATTCGCCGGTCTGTGCATGGGGATTGGTTTTATTTTAATTGCCTACTTCATCCAAACAGGTACGGTGAGCATGACGAGCTTTTTAGTATCTGTGCCACTAGGAATTTTAGTTGGTGCCATTAATATGTCGAATAATATTCGTGATATTAAAGAGGATACGATTGGTGGCCGTAAAACACTAGCGATTTTATTAGGTCGTGATAAAGCGATTACAGTACTTGCGATTAGCTTTATCATCTCGTATTTATGGATTATCGGCTTAGTCATTTTAGGTGAAGTGAGCCCGTGGTTATTAATCGTCTTACTATGTGTGCCAAAACCAATTGCGGCCATTAAGAATTTCCGCGAGGGTGAAGGCGTACCACAAAAGCAAGGCCTAGCCATGAAATCAACAGCGATGACCAATACATTTTTCGGTTTCTTATTATCGATTGGTTTAATTATCGCCTATGTAATGAAATAAAAAGTCAGGGAGTGCTTCGCGGCGCTTCCTGTTTTTTTATGGAGTTTTGCTATACCGCTTTTTGAAAAATTATGCTATGATACATCAGTTATTATGAAAAAAGGAGGCACTTTATGGAAACGATGAAAGAAAAATTGAATTTGTTTTCACTAACATGGCCCATCTTTTTAGAGATGCTGTTATTTACGCTGATGGGTATTGTCGATACGCTAATGCTAAGTAAGCTAGCAGATGAAGCAGTGGCCGGTGTTGGGACAGCCAATCAGTTTATTCATGTGACGATTTTAATTATGGAAGTCATCGGTAATGGTGCTTCTATCGTAGTGGCGCAGTATATCGGATCACGTCGTTTAAATGAGGTGCCGAAGATTACCGCTGTTGCGATTTTCATGAATTTAGTGTTCGGCTTAGTTTTAAGTATTCTATTTGTGCTGTTTTCAAAACAGATGATGATTGCGATGAATTTACATGGTGATGTACTGATGTATGCGGAGCAGTATTTAATTATTATTGGTGGCGGGATTTTCCTACAGGCATTAATTAATGCGACGGCTGCCATCGTTCGTGTCCATAGCTTCACGAAGCAGGCGATGTACGTGTCACTTGGCATGAATATCGTGCATATCATTTTAAATTATGTGCTGATTTTCGGTAAGTTTGGGGCGCCAGAGCTAGGAGTGCAGGGGGCGGCAATTTCTTCTGTCATTAGTCGTGGACTAGCACTTATTGTGTTCTTCTGGCTATTGTACCGCGTGCTTGAAGTGAAAATTAAATGGCGTGATTATGTGGCGCTACCGATGGCGTATATTAAGAAGATTTTCAAAATCGGTATTCCGGCTGCGCTTGAGCAAGTATTGTATCAAACTTGCCAAATTTTATTAATGTATTTCGTAACGTATATTAGCGCGGAGGCACTAGCTGCACGTCAGTACGCATATAATATTTCGATGTTTACGTATTTATTCGCGATGGCGATTGGTGCGGGGACGGCGATTATTGTCGGGCGCTATGTCGGCGCTGGGCGAAAGGACGAGGCGTATGACCAGGTGTGGCGTAGTGTCCGCTGGGCAATGGGCTTCACACTCGTCATGGTCGCTGTAGTCATTATTTTCCGTGAACCGTTTATGCGTATTTTTACAGACAATGAAGAGGTCGTGAAAATTGGTGCGAGTGTATTAGTGCTCAGTATTTTACTGGAGACAGGTCGTACGGTGAACATTACGATTATTAATACATTGCGTGCGGCAGGAGATGCGACATTCCCGCTCATGCTAGGGATTGTATCGATGCTGTGCATGAGTGTGCCGCTTGGTTACTTCCTTGTGTTCCATTTGGATATGGGCTTACCAGGTATTTGGCTTGCGATTGCGGCGGATGAATGGTTCCGCGCGATTGTTGTTATGATTCGCTGGAAAAGCAGGAAATGGGAGCGCCATATTCTCGTGTCACCAAAATAGCATGGTATACTAAAAGAAAAAATTGCGGAGGCCAAAATTGTGCCTCCTTTTTATATGAGGTGTTTTTGTGGGACTAACAAAAAAACAACGTGCGGCGAACTATTTCGCACAGCATCGTGCGCTACTACAATGTCCGATTTGTCATGAGGCGATGATGGTAGAGGAAAATGGAACAGTACGCTGCGAGGAGAATCATTCATTTGATATGGCGAAGCAGGGCTATGTCAACATGATGACGCATCCAGCAACATCGATGTACGATAAATCATTATTTGAGGCGCGTAAGGAAGTCATTGATAGCGAGTTGTACCGCGCTGTCTACAACGTGATTTTAGCAGAGCTAGACGGAGATGTGGCGATTCTTGATACGGGCTGCGGTGAGGGCTCGCATTTAGCGAAATTAAAGGAGAGCTACGCATCTAGCATGGTGGCATCAGGGATTGATATTGCGAAAGAAGGCATCGTGCAGGCGGCGAAAAACTACGCAGATATGATGTGGGTAGTTGGCGACCTAGCGAAAAGTCCGTATGCGGAAAATGCCTTTGATGTCATTTTGAATTTCTTATCACCAGCAAATTACGAAGAGTTTAAGCGTATTTTAAAACCGACTGGGAAGGTTATTAAAATCGTGCCACAGGCGGGTTATTTACGTGAATTACGTGCGCTATTTTTTGCGGATTCAGAGAAGGAATCGTATTCGAATGATAAGACAGTTGCACGCTTTAGTGAAAACTTTGACGACGTGCGCGTACAGCGCGTGACGACGACATTGCCAATTCGCAGTGAGCTTGTACCGTTACTTGCGCATATGACGCCCATGGGCTGGCATCAAGAGCAGCAAATTGAAGCGGGTATGCTAACGGAGATTACGATTGATGTAGATGTACTAATCGGGCAATAAGAAAAGAGACTTTGACCTACGTGTAAAAACAACCGGAATCGCGCTGTGGTGCGGTTCCGGGTTTTCGTTGCGAACGCTAAAAAAGGAAAATGACATGTTTTGTCCTAGCCTCTTTTTTGTATCGTTTTGAATTAGGAATGACGGGGAAAAGACTGAATGAGGTGAACGGATATGAAATATGTAATTGTTGGAGGCGATGCGGCCGGAATGAGTGCCGCAATGGAAATTTATCGCCATGATAAGGAAGCAAAAATCACAACGTTAGATAAGGGGCAACATTATTCGTATGGACAATGTGGGCTACCTTATGTGTTAGATGGACGCGTGCCAAATGCCGAGGATGTTGTACATAAAACGGCGGCACAGTTTAATGAAAAGTATGGCATTGACGCACGCACAGGTCATTGTGTGACGAAGGTTGATTGTATTGAGCGCGTTGTATACGGCTATAAAACGGATACGAATGAGCCATTTGAAGAAAGCTATGACCGTCTATTAATTGCAACAGGTGCAGAGCCACGCAAAGCGCTTGATGATGCAGACTATCCATTAGAGGGCATCTATTATTTTAAAACAATTCCACATACGAATGATGTGAAGGCGAAAATGGCGGATGTCGAGCATGTCACGATTATTGGCGGTGGCTATATCGCGCTTGAGCTTGCGGAAACATTTACGAATGCTGGTAAAGAAGTACGCATGATTTTACGTGGCAAGCAAGTCGCAAGCTTCTTAGAGTATTCATTTGCTGAAAAAATTCATACGGAACTAAAAGAAAAAGGCGTCGAAGTTATTTTTAATGAAAAGCTGCTTGGCTACGAGGGAGAGGATCATGTGACGGCGGTACGCACCGAGCATGCAAGCTACCCGACAGATATTGTCGTTGAGGCGGTAGGTGTTGAGCCGAATACAGCATTCCTAGAAGATAGTGGTATTTATACATTGAAAAATGGGGCGGTACTGGTGAACCCTCATTTAGAAACAAGCATGCAGTACGTTTATGCGGCAGGAGATTGTGCGTCCCATTATCATAATGTGAAAAGTAAAAATGACTACATCCCGCTCGGTACAACGGCGAATAAACAAGGACGTCTAGCAGGCTTAAATATGGCAGGTATTCCTGATGAGTTCCGAGGGATTGTGGGCACATCGATTTTAAAATGCTTTGATTTACAAATTGGGAAGACCGGCTTAAATGAGCTTGAAGTGCAAAAAGCAGGCTACCAATATGAAACATATACACATGAAGCGGGAAATCATGCAGATTATTACCCAGGTGTTGAGTCGTTGACGCTGAAAATTATTTGGCGTAAACGCACACAGGAGCTACTTGGTATGCAAATCATCGGCAAGGAAGGCGTCGATAAGCGCCTAGATGTTTTTGCGACAGCTCTTCAGCAGCGTATGACGTTACGTGATTTATTAGATTTAGATTTATCGTATGCGCCGCCATTTAACTCTGTCTGGGATCCCATTCAACAATTAGCAAAACGACAATTTTAAGAGGTGATACGATGACAATGGAAATTCGATTGCTAGAAGAAAGTGACGCGAAAGCATACTGGGCACTGCGTAAAGAGGCATTAAAGCAGGATCCTGGAGCTTTTGGTGAAACGTATACAGAAGCGACAAGTTATGATAATCCGGTCGAGCGTGTCGAAAAGACGATTAAAAAAGATCATGAACATATTTTTGGAGCCTTTATCAATGGGCGGTTATTAGGTGTAGCTACTTTGACACTTGAAACAGCGATTAAAACGAAGCATCGCGGTTATATCGGCTCGGTCTATGTGTCACCAGATGCACGTGGTAACGGTGCAGGCGCCGCGATTATGAAAGAAATTATTAATTGGTCGCGCGAGCATGCGGAATTAGAAAAGCTTGACCTTGGCGTTTTCACAAGCAATGAGCCGGCATTTGAGCTTTATAAAAAACTTGGCTTTGAAGTGGTGGGCATTGATAAAAAGTCTATTCGTGATGAAGACGGGGAATTTATTGATGAATATTTAATGACCTACTTATTATAGAAAAAAGGAGACGAGCTACTGAGCTGTCTCCTTTTTTGTAGGTGATTTTTTAACTTTGCGTGCAATGAGCACAAAAATCGTTAGCCATAAAATCCCGCCAAATGTATCAAGAAATACATCTTGCATCGAAGCAGTACGCCCAGATGTAAAATGTTGATGAAGTTCATCAATACAAGCAAAAAAGAAGGTTACGACAAGTGATAGTACGTAGCGCAGACGTCGTTTAGAAAGCGCAATATAAACCGCAATGGCAATCGCGCCAAATGCTGTAATATGTGCAAACTTACGTACAAGAAATTCTAAAAAGTAATAATAGCCACGTGTCTCAACGGAAATATCCATGCCGTAATACGGAATATGAATACGTGATAATATGCTATTAAGTGGTTCGCCAGGTAACCATTTCATCAAATCAGGTACAATACTTTGTTGCTGGTAGGGTGTAGCTGATGAAATGAAAATAATAATAATCAAGACGATTAATGGTAAAAATTTTATAAAACGCAAAACATCAGCGCCTTTCTGTTAATCCTTAATAATTTACCATAAAAAGATGTCAATTGCATGACAACAATAGCTCAAATAAATAAAGTATTTAGACATTTCATATAATAAATGATAGTATTGGCGATAATAAACAATGAGGAGGAACCTGAATGAATCGATTACCAGCCTATTTAATTTGTATTGTGATTGGCTGTTTAAGCATCACATTTGGCATGACGCGCGTGCTTCCTCCTCATATCCAATGGGCGTGTTTAATTGGTGGTATTTTACTAAATATTATTTCCGTCATTTTACTGTACTTTTTCTTGCAAAAGCAAGATGTCAAAAAACGCATATCTTAAATTAAAAAAAGTCTCACACATACTATGTGGAGGCTTTTTTCATGCGTAAATACATCCGAGGAGGGAATAGAAATGAGGTAAGGGGGTGCATCCCATGTTAGAAACAGTTATTTTAATTATCATCATTAATGTCACGTATATGACGCTGACAACACTACGCCTAATTATGGTAATTAAGGGATATACAAAGGTTGCCTCCATTTTATCGATGGTTGAAGTATTTGTGTATTTAATCGGTCTGACAATGGTGCTTGATGAAATCTCAAACCCATGGAATATGGCCGCGTACTGCTTCGGTTGGGGACTTGGTGTCTACGTCGGTAGCCTGATTGAACGCCGTCTAGCGCTTGGCTATGTATTATTTGAAATCATTGTCGATGCCGCTGAGTTTGAAATCGTTTCGCAACTTCGTGAACGAGGATATGGTGTCACATCTTGGTTTGCGGACGGGAAGGACGGGCGTAAATTATGTATGACCGTTATCGCAAAACGAAAAAACGAAAAGAAACTGCGCGCGGCGATTTTACAAATGTGGCCGAAAGCATTTATCGTATCGTACGAGCCAAATAAATTAAATGGTGGCTTTCTCGCGAAGCAAATGAGGGGCTAAATGCACAAAACGATAACATGACTATGTTATCGTTTTTTCCATGTCAGGAGGACATATAGTTGTTACTGCAGTTTTTCTAGAAACGAAATTTATCTTTTTATGTCATAAATAGGGAGTGAAAAATTGGATTATTTATGTCAAAAATCGCTCTTTTAAACGTAAATTTTTTGAAAAAACAAAATAATTTAAAGATTTTATCTAAATAGGGCTTTAATTTTTTGAAAATTCATTTACAATATTTACATATAGGAAGATAAAAGCCGACGATTCAATGCGAAGTTTTTGTATTTTTGTCACATCAATTTGTCCACAGGTAGTTGACGAGTTGGTGGAAAAAGGTCACGATACAAAGTGGGACGGATTGGTCCGAAATTTTGTAAAGGCTGGAGATAAAAATGTATAAACGAGTAGCAAGGTTTGTAATTTGGTTTTTAGGATTATTTAACAAAGTAAAGGTTTATAACAAGAATAATTTACCGACAGAGGGCGGCTATATTATCGCTTGTACGCATACAGGTTGGATTGATATTTTGAATCTAGGTGTTTCTATTTATCCAACGCCAATTCATTTCATGGCGAAAAAACAACTTTTTGATATTAAGGGGCTTGGCTGGTTTATCGGGAAGATGAATGCTTTTCCAGTTGATCGCGATAATCCAAGTCCAAGTGTAATTAAAGTACCGCGTCAGCTTTTAAAAGAAGGCAAGGTGGTAGGGATTTTTCCAAGTGGCACCCGAAATGCCGAGGGAGATTCTTTGAAACAAGGGACAATTACAATCGCGCAATTAGCCAAGGCGCCAGTAGTTCCCGCAGCATATATCGGCCCGAACAATCCGAAAGATGTCTTCAAGCGTCAAAAGGGATATTTAATTTTCGGAGAGCCTTTTTATGTAGAGGCGAAGGGTAAAGAAGGTCGCGATGAATATACTCACCGCTTAGAACAGACAATTGACGAGCTTCGACAAGAATTACAACGAAAAATTGCTGCTGAGAAATAGTCAACCGCAAAGGGGATACTACATGCGATAAACTATTTTTGGGAATGCTGCTACTTGCAAATTCATACAAAATTAGGAGTGGTGGATTCGATGGTAACAGTTAACATTTTAGAAAATACAGAACAAGGTAAGGCCGTACATGAAAAATCAGCAGTAGAGTTAATGGCAGAACACCGTAGCCAAATTATTTTCAAAAAACGCATGAATGTAGGCTTAACACAGTCTGAGCTTGCAGAAAAAGCGAATGTTACTCAAAAAACAGTTAGCCGCATCGAACGTGGAGATACAAAGGTCCGCGAAACAACATTACAAAAAGTTTATGAAGTTTTAGGCATCACAGAACAACATCTAGAGGATCTAAAACAATACATAAACTAATAGGGGTTTACGTATAAAATAGGAGTGATTAGGTGAAGGGAACCTAGTTGCTCCTTTTTTTGTCTAATGTACTGTCGTGAATAGCGCAATTTTAAAAAGAATGGCATAATATTGAAGAATTCATAAAATTAAAGGTGATGAGAAAATGGAAGCAAAGCAAAGTAAATCAAAAGAGCTTTTATCATGGGTCGTACCAATTCTTGTAGCGGTTGTTATTGCATTTGTTGTACGTCAATTTTTACTAGCACCCGTAACCGTAAAAGGTGAATCGATGGAGCCAACCTATCATAATAATGATCGTGTCATGATTTTAAAGCCAGGTGGTCTTGATTATGATGACGTCATCGTATTCCAATCTCCTGTAGAAGATGATCATTATATTAAACGTATTATCGGCTTACCAGGCGATAATGTCGAAGTGAAAGATGAAAAACTTTACGTGAATGGTAAAGAAGTAAAACAAGATTATATTAAAGAAGCAGCTGCACAATATGAAAAAGAGACAGGTCTTAAATATACAGAGGACTTCACAATGCAAGAAGTAACTGGTAAAACAGAAGTACCGAAAGATTCTTATTTCGTATTAGGTGATAATCGCCCAAATAGTAGCGATGGGCGTGCGTATGGCTTTATTACAAAAGATGCAGTGGATGGGAAAGTATTATTCCGCTACTGGCCTTGGAACTAACAAATAAATGGGTTAGAGGGAGTGATTTCTTCTAGCTCTTTTTTAATGGAGGAAAAGAATGAAAAAGGTAGTATTCATTTGTTTAGGCAATATTTGTCGCTCACCGATGGCAGAGGCGATTTTTCGAGATTTAGTAAAGCAACAAAACCTAGAAGCGGCATTTACGATTGATTCAGCGGGAACAGCCGGCTGGCATGAGGGAGAGCGCCCACATAAGGGGACGCTTGCGAAACTTCGAGAACACGACATTTCAACAGAGGGCATGTATAGTCGCCCACTGACGAAAGAGGACGGCGAGCGATTTGATTATTTTATTTGCATGGACGAGAGTAATGTTGAAAATACGCGCCGTATTTTAGGTGGAGACAAAGAAGTCATTCGCTTGCTTGATTTAACCACACATACAGTAAAAGAAGTACCAGACCCATATTATACGGGGGATTTTGAGGAAACCTATCAGCTTTGCTTAGAAGGCTGCACGAAATTACTAGAGAAATTGTGCTAATAGATATGAGCAGGAGGCAATAAATGCTTCCTGTTTTTTTTTATATTTTGAGTAGTTTAAAAGATATAGATGTTTGCGAATAGTAGGTCTATGGGAATGAAAGAGCAAACGAAAAAAATAATAAAAGAGGTGTAACACAAAATGAATAAGCATAAGCTAATGATTATTTTAACATCGTTGACCGTAATGCTTATGATCACCGTCATGATTTTACATCAGCAATTTCATTTCCTAGCAGACTATCAACTGATGCATCATGAAGGAAAACATCGCTGGTCGATTGAGTTACTACGTTGGAGCTTTTTTAGCATAGCAATGTTGTTACTTGCTATGAGTACGATATTGTATAAACGTAATCCAAATCGTGACATGCTACCGACTGTACTGACGCTTTCAAATACCTTTGCATCGATGGCGATTATTGCGATGGGTAATGGCATGGTGGAGTATCATTTTTCCATTTTTATGGTGCTTGCGATGATTGCTTTTTTAGGGTCTGTTCGTATGATTGTGCTGAGTACGATTCTTTTTGCGGTACATCATTTTGCAGGTTATTTTTTATTTCCGGAACTGATTTGTGGTACACATGACTATCATTTTAGATTACTTATGATTCATGCTGTATTTTTAATTTTTACGAGCGCGGCGAATATCGTGCTAATTGTACAGCGTAATCAGGCGATTAAAGAGGAGGAGCACACGAGACAGCAGTTATTAACAGAGGAACGACAGTCGATTTTGACGGTTTTTGAACGAACAGTGACACACTTACAGCAAACAGCAGAGGAACTCGTATCAAGCTCTGTAAAATCACATGAATCCATTGAGCATGCGCGTGAGTCGATTACGAATTTATCGACAACAATGGATTTACAAGTACATGATTTAGAATCGTCTGAGCAGAAGATGATGGCATTAAGTGCAGATTTAGCAACTGTCACACAGCTTGCAGTAGAGGGGCAGCAAAAGGCACAGTATGTTTCGGAGAATGCGATGAATGGTCAACAGCTTATTGGCAATACACAGCAGCAATTTAAAAAATCAACAGCATCTGTGCATGAGCTCGCATTGACAATTGAAACGTATCAGCAGCAGGTACAGCAAATTGACCAACTGGCACAAAAAATTAATGGCATTGCACGACAGACGAAACTGCTGGCATTAAATGCTTCGATTGAAGCGTCACGGGCTGGTGCGCACGGTGCAGGTTTCGTAGTAGTGGCAAGTGAGGTATCGGCGCTTGCGGAGGCGTCAGATAAGATAGCATTGTCCATTCAACAGCAAAGCACAACCAGTATTACGCATGCAAAGCAAATGCTCGGCGATATGCAAACGGTCGTGTCGCAGTTAAACGATAGTGACGCGTATATGAATGATTCTGAAATGACCTTTAAACAAATTACACAGGACACACTAAGTACGACGGAGCTCTTAACACAATCTGCTAGCTATTCATTAAAAGTAGACGAAACTTCGAAGGCGACGCTTGAGAATTTGTATCGTCTCACGTCACTATTAAAAGAAAATCAGCAGACGACCGCAGTAATTATGAATCAGGCGGAGCAGCAAGTCAGTAACGTCAAAAATACAGCAGAACTCGTGCATGTTTTGCATCAAATCTCATCGGATATGGTACAAACAGCTGAAAAACTGAGAAAAGCGTAAAACAGTGGTGTTAACCGCTGTTTTTTTGTGGGAAAATAAGGGTATATCAACGACAAAGTGAGGTGTTTCGATATGGAATGGAAAGGCAGAAGAAAAAGTAGCAATGTCGAAGACCAACGTGGTAGAAGTGGTGGCGGACTAGCACTTGGCGGTGGTCTTGGTGGTCTCGGAATTATCGTTGTCATTATCTATACATTACTTGGTGGCAATCCAACGGACATTATGAATAACTCTTCTACGAATCAAACAAATCAAGCAACACAAAATTATGAGCCAACTGCTGAAGAGGAAGAGCTTGCAGATTTTGTGAGCGTTGTGCTCGCTGATACAGAGGATGTATGGAAGGATGTTTTCAAAGAAAATAACTTAACATACAAAAACCCAACGCTCGTATTATTTACGAACAGTGTATCGACCGCTTGTGGTAGTGCAACTTCCGCAGTTGGGCCATTTTATTGTCCGGGTGATCAGAAGCTCTACATTGATTTGAGTTTTTATCAGGAATTAAAAAATCAGTTTAAGGCACCTGGTGATTTTGCGATGGCGTACGTCGTAGCACATGAAGTTGGACATCATGTGCAGTATTTATTAGGTACATCAACAAAAGTAAGTAAAGAACAGCGCCAAGTATCAAAAGAGCAGGCGAACGCCTTGTCTGTAAAGCTTGAGCTACAGGCGGATTATTATGCGGGCGTATTCGCGCATCATAATAAGCAATATTTAGATAAGAGTGATTTCTCAGAGGCGATTAAAGCAGCAAGCGCAATCGGTGATGATACACTTCAAAAACAAGCACAGGGCTATGCCGTACCAGAAACATTTACGCATGGTACTTCTGCACAACGTATGAAATGGCTAGAACGAGGCTATGAATACGGCGATTTAAAACATGGCAATACATTTAGCGCCTCAGATTTATAGGGATACCTACAAGCAGAAATCATAGCTTATGCTGGTTTCTGCTTGTTATTTTTTGTGAAAGGTCGCATCCTTTTTTGTAGATTACGTCTCCTTTTCTGTTGAAAAGGGATGGACCTTGTATAACTTTTCCTTTTTCCGAGTATTCGAATAGTGTATAATAAAGTCCATTAATGGCTCGTCCTTCTGTGGGCGCTATTTTTCTGCCCACAACGTCATTTAAATGTATCCTAATTTTGAAAGAGAGTGAAATTACATGGGACGTAAGTGGAATAACATTAAAGAAAAAAAGGCAGCAAAAGATAAAGATGCTAGCCGTATTAACGCTAAATTTGGTCGTGAAATTTATGTAGCGGCAAAATCAGGCGAACCTGATCCAGAATCAAATGGCGCTCTAAAAATCGTTTTAGAACGTGCAAAAACATATAGCGTACCAAAACACATCATCGACCGCGCAATCGACAAAGCGAAAGGTAATGTGGATGAAGTATTCGACGAATTACGCTACGAAGGTTTCGGTCCAAACGGTTCAATGGTAATCGTAGATGCCCTAACAAACAACGTAAACCGTACTGCTTCTGACGTACGTGCTGCTTTCGGTAAAAACGGCGGTAACATGGGCGTAAAAGGTTCAGTAGATTATATGTTCACAAAAACAGCTGTTTTCGGTGTAGAAGGTAAATCGGCAGACGAGTTATTAGAAACATTTATCATGGCTGACATCGACATTCGTGACGTATTTGAAGAAGGCGATGTAACAATTATCTATGCTGAGCCAACAGACTTCGCAAAAGTAGATAATGCATTAAAAGCGGAAGGCATCGAAGAATTCACAGTAGCTGAAATTTCAATGCTTCCACAAACAGAAGTACAACTTGATGACGAATCGAAAGCACAATTTGAAAAAATGATTGATGCTTTAGACGAGCTTGAAGATGTACAACAAATTTTCCATAACGTAGAGCTTTAATTTTTCGTTTTACGGCTGAAGCAGGTAGCGTATGTAAATGCGCTACCTGCTTTTTTGCGTTAAAAATGAACGTTTCCATTATATGTGTACAGTTTGTGTAAAATGTTTCGTTTGATTGTAAGTATCTGCATTAAATAGTAAAATAGGTTTATATAGAAGGAAGAAAAAATGGAATATGCGTTACTATATTCCTTATTTTAGGGGGAGAGTATGAAAAAGTATTTTAATTTTCGTAAGTTAAAAACAAAGGTTTTAATGGGATTTGCGGCCGTACTCGTGTTGAATTTAATGTTGAGTATTTATAGCATTACTTCCATTAATAAAATCAATTCGGGTCTAAAAGATTTAGGGAATCAAAAGCTACCACTGCTTGTGAATGATGAGAAAATGTCGTTTAATATTGCGGAGCGCATCGCGTTAGTGCGCGGGTATTTATTAACTGGTGAGCAAGATTATAAGGATAAATTTGAAACGTATTCGACAGAAGCAGAGGAAATTGCGGCTAATCTTGAGCGCATGTCGACTTCTGCAGAAACAAAGGCATTGCTTGAAAAAAATACACAGTGGTCAGATATTATTACGAATGAAGTGTTCGTAGCCTATGACAATGGTGAAAAAGAACAAGCCTCTGAACTTTTACAAGGCGAGGCACAAACGTATGCGCGCGATATGATGGAAGGCTTTAACCAAATTGCGACAGACCGTGAAACGCAGGTATTAGAAGACAGTAAGACAGCGATAACTGTTGGGGAAAACATCATTAAAATGTCGATTACTGTGTCGGTAATTATTTTAATTGTTGGGGTGGGTATCGCGCTCTTTACGGCAACAACGATTACAAAACCGCTTAATCGTGTTATTCGTCAATTACGCGCCGTTGCAGATGGTGACTTGACGGGCGATAAAATCGACACGAATTTACGCGATGAAACAGCGCAGCTTGTCGATATTAGCAATAAGCTACTAGAAAAGAACAATGTAATGTTACAACAGATTAAGGAAAATGCGGAAGTACTTTCTGCGCATAGTGAAGAGCTACATCAATCGGCGAATGAAACGATGGAAGGCTCAAATCAAATTGCGATTACGATGAATGAATTAGCACAAAGCGCCGAGTCACAAGCAGGGAACTCTGGTGATATGTCATCGAAAATGGAGAAATTTACGCGTCACCTAAATGATGTCAATGATAGCGGCACGCAAATTCAGCATCATGCAACGACCGCATTAGACAATACAAAAGATGGTCAAGCGTTGATGAATGATTCAGTGCAACAAATGGTTGAAATCGACCATATCGTCAAAGATTCCGTGACGAAAGTGCATCATTTATACGACCAATCAAAAGAAATTACACAGCTTGTTGAAGTCATCCAAGAAATTTCGGATCAAACGAATTTACTGGCGCTAAACGCGGCAATCGAAGCGGCGCGTGCAGGCGAGCATGGTAAGGGCTTTGCGGTTGTCGCTGATGAGGTGCGTAAATTAGCGGAACAAGTATCTAGCTCGGTGTCAGATATTACGGGCATCGTGAGCGGTATTCAACAAGAAACAAGCGATGTAGTAGATGCCTTGCAAACAGGTTATGCGGCTGTCGAAAAAGGGACGGCACAAATTCAACATACAGGTGATAATTTTACGACGATTCACGATGCGATTGTCGAAGTGGCAAATAATGTGAGCGAAGTATCTCAAAACTTAACAGCAGTGCTAAGCGAGAGCGTTGACATGACGCATATTGTGGAGGATAATGCCGCGCTAACAGAAGAATCGGCCGCTGGTATTCAACAAACGACCGCTTCTGTTGAGCAGTCGAGTATGTCGATGTATGAAGTAACTAAAAGCGCCGATGAACTTGCGGCGACAGCAGAAAACTTGATGGAATTAGTAAGTCGTTATAAATTAAAGGAATAGACCGTAAAAGAGAGGAATCAACCCCTCTCTTTTTTTAAATGAGGTGATGGTAATGAAAAAGATTTTTGGCGCTTTATCAATGGTAGCTGCTATATATAGTTTAACGAGCGTTGCGCTAAGACGAGGGCACTATCCAAAAGCGAATGGGGTTTATCCATATGTGCTTGTATTAGGCGCAAAGGTACAACGTGATGGGACACCAACGAATGCGCTACGTTACCGTCTAGATGTCGCGGCAGCGTATGCGACGCGTTATCCGCATGTGCACGTCATCGTTTCTGGTGGTCAAGGCTTTGATGAAAATCATACCGAGGCCTCGGTTATGAAGCGTTATTTGACGAAGCAGGGAATTGATGCGGCGCGCATTACCGAAGAGGACCGCTCGACATCGACGTATGAAAATATTGTTTTTACACATAAGCTCCTACCAGAAATGACGCAGGTGACCATCATTTCAAATGACTATCACTTAGAACGGGCGAAGGTACTCGCGAAGTGGCAGGGCTTAAAGGTGGATACGCTTGGTGCGAAAACGCCAGGGGGCATTCGTCGTAAAGTACGTGAACGAGAGAAACTAGCGATTTTACGCGCTTGGCTTTTTGGTCGCTAAGTTATCCACAGGTGTATAAAAATGAATTTTTCTATATGTGACAATAAAAAAAGGAACCGCGCCAATGCGCGATTCCTTTTTTTGTGCAAATTATTTCGCTAAGTATTCAGCGATTTCTTTGCGGTATTTAGATAATGATGATGAAGAAACATCAAAATGCTCTGCAACATCTTTAACTTTAGATAGGCCGCCTTCTGGAACAACACCAGCTGTTTGACCAGCAAGGATTGCACCAGCAGCTACAGCGCCAGCTTTTTTCGCTTTAATGTCTGTTTCAGCTAAGTAAGCATCTACAGATTTCACGAAATCAGTTGCATCTAAGTTGTATTCAGTTAAATAAGCTTTTACAAGAGCAGCGATTTCTTGTTCGAAAGTTTGCTCTTCAGTTGCTTCTTCAACTTCTACGATTTCTTCAGCTTCTACTGGTTCACCAGCATCTGCATCGCCATCTTCTTCAACGATTGCTTCCTCAGTAGCCGTTACTTCTTTTGCTTCAACAGGAGCATCAGTTGTATCGTTTTCTAAGATTTCAACGAATGCTTTGTAAAGTTCTAATGCGTCCGTTACACCGTTTTCGATTTTAGCTTTCATGATATCTGTTACCATGCTAAGTGCTTCTGGAATGAATAATGTGCTTTGCGCAGCAGAAATTCCGTTTTCACCAACACGTGAATCATTAAAGATTACACCAAATACCCATTTTGCAGTTTTTGCATTTTCTGAAATTGGCATTACATAAGTTTCACCAGTGGCAACGTCTTGTAAGTTTAATACGTTTTCGTCGCTACCTGTTACTTCTGCTAATGCGAATTTAGCTTCTGCCGCTTCTGCGAATACAACTTTTACTTGTTCGCGAACTGAATCATCCGCTTGAATTTGTTCAACATATTGTTTCCAATCTGCAGGCTCATCAACGTACATTGCTGTATCAGCTACAGCGTACTCAAGATATCCCTCTGGAAGATGTGGAGCATGTTGAAGTTCTTGACTCCATGCTTGATAACGTGGTTGTAATTTATAGTTGAAATTTTGATAGTAGTGTTGAGCAAAAACGCCTTTAAGACGAGTAATTTCACTTTCTACTACTGCAGTAATATCGCCATTTACATTTTTACCATGACACTTTTTATACTTTTTGCCACTACCACATGGACAAGGATCATTACGTCCTACCAATGTAAGCACCTCACTTTAAAATTTAGGCATAGAATTAGATTATCACAATGTGGGAAAAAAAATAAGTATTTTACGCTAATTTACATCTTTGTGGGATATATTTCTAGGTATAACGAGATATTCCGAATAATTGTTGCAAATTTTCAATTAATAAATGACAATAATAATAGTAATTATTTCGTGATGCGAAATAGAGGAGGATGAAAAAATGGTAACCTTTAACGATTATCAATATGCACGCCCGGACATGGACGATATTAAGCAAGACTACACTGAATTACTGGAAAAATTCAATGCAGCTGATACTGTAGAAGCACAAAGTGAGGTTATTGACCAAATCAATACCATTCAAAATCGTTTCTCGACTGCAGCGAACTTATGCTATATTCGCGCATCGATTGATACACTTGATGAATTTTATAAAGCAGAGCGCGAGTATATCGACGAAATCAGCCCGCAATACGAAGAGTTTGTAACGGAATACTACAAAGCGCTAACTACTTCAAAATTCCGTACAGAGCTTGAAGCAAAATGGGGCCAGCAGTTATTTGACTTAGCTGACTACCAAATCAAAGGCTTTTCAAAAGATATTATTGACCTAATGCAAAAAGAAAATAAATTGTCTTCTGAGTATCAGCAACTTGTCGCATCGGCACAAATCGATTTTAACGGTGAAACATACACGTTAGCGCAACTTGGTCCATTTGCTGAATCAAGTGACCGCGATGTACGTAAAGCCGCTCAAGAGGCCCGATTTGGCTTCTACAGCGCACATGAAGACGAGTTTGACCGCATTTATGACGATTTAGTAAAAGTCCGTCATGAAATGGCGACAAAAATGGGCTACAAAAACTATGTAGAGCTTGGCTATGTGTTAATGAATCGCGTGGACTACAATGCGGAAATGGTGAAAAACTACCGTGACCAAATTCGTGACGTTGTCGTACCATATGCAACGGAATTACGTGAGCGCCAAGCGAAACGTATCGGCGTTGATAAATTAAAATCATATGATGAACCAATTGCTTTTAAAACAGGGAATGCCATTCCAAAAGGTGACCCACAATGGATTGTTGATAATGGTAAAAAAATGTATGATGAACTTTCTCGCGAAACAAGCGAATTTTTCAACTTTATGATTGACCATAACTTAATGGATTTAGTAGCGAAAAAAGGCAAAGAGGGCGGCGGTTATTGTACGTTTATTGAAGACTACAACTCACCGTATATTTTCTCAAACTTCAACGGTACATCTGGGGACATTGATGTATTAACACACGAAGCAGGCCATGCCTTCCAAGTGTACTCTAGTCGTAACATCGGCATTCCGGAATATTTATGGCCAACCTATGAGTCATGTGAAATCCATTCAATGAGTATGGAATTTTTCACATGGCCTTGGATGGAGTTATTCTTCAAAGAAGATGTTGAGAAATATAAATTCTCACATTTAAGTGAAGCACTATTATTCTTACCATATGGTGTTGCTGTCGATGAATTCCAACATGTTGTGTATGAA
Organism: Kurthia populi; assembly: GCF_042686175.1. Classification (NCBI taxonomy): domain Bacteria; kingdom Bacillati; phylum Bacillota; class Bacilli; order Caryophanales; family Caryophanaceae; genus Kurthia; species Kurthia populi. The sequence continues at coordinate 27,615 of NZ_JBHUOR010000119.1, forward strand.
AATCCAGAAATGACACCAGCTGAGCGTAAAGCAGCGTGGAAAAAAATCGAAGAGATTTATTTACCACATCGTGACTACGATGGCTATGACTATTTAGAGCGTGGCGGTTTCTGGCAACGTCAGCAACATATTTATAATAGTCCGTTTTATTATATTGACTACACATTGGCTCAGGTGTGTGCGTTCCAATTCTGGAAACGTGACCGTGAAAACCACGCAGATGCGTGGAAAGATTATCTTCATTTATGTCGCCAAGGTGGATCAAAATCATTCACAAAACTTGTTGCAGAAGCAAATCTTGTATCACCATTTGAAGATGGCTGTTTAGAAGATGTGATGATAGCGATTCGTGCGTATTTAGATGGTGTGGACGATACAGCACTTTAAATGATGATAGATTGTCAAATTAACTGCACCACTTCACATTCAAATGCATCCTGTGTGGTATTCCAGTTGAGGCACTTTCTTGGTCGATTGTTGATCAATGAAAGTGCT
>NZ_JBHUOR010000012.1:0-8112 GCF_042686175.1 Kurthia populi
CATTCGTTCAATGAGGTGGGCAATCTCCGTCATCGTAATGCCTTTTTGAAACAAGTGAATGACCGTATTTTCAAGCGTATCGTTCGAGCGTTTATACGGCGCAATGGTCTGTTGACGAAAATCGCCATTGCGATCACGTGGGATTGCCAGCTTTAAGTCGCCATACTCCGTGTGCAGCGTGCGTTCGTACACACCATTTCGTGAGTTGCCAGAGTTAAAGCCGATGCGATCGTATTTTTCATCGTCCAAAAACGCCGTTAACTCCTGCGCTAACAGCGTATTGACCGCTTTTTCAAGATGACTACGAAAAACTTCACTGATATTGCCATTTTGNCATTTACACAAAATATTTTACGCTCTCAGTCGTTCACCTAAAGAACAACTAGAATTTAAATATTATGATAAAGGAAGTCTTCGTGCATATAAAGATATTTTAATTGACATAGAATCTTTAACAGAAGATAAGTTTGTTGAAAAATATCTTGAAATTATTCAACAAAACAAAGGAAAAAAATTCAAACCTGAAGATGGAATAGAAGAAATAGACGAATCTGATGGTCATAACAACTTTATTGTATTTGTTCTAATGCTTTTGAACCCTATATATGAATATGATTTAGATGATTAATTTCTAATCAGCTAAAAACCTCATTATCTTCTACATGATTGAAGTGACCCCTAAAAGTTAGACATGGTTATTTCATTAGGCAGCTTGGTTAAACTGAGTTCGGTACTCTACCGGACTCATTTTTAATTTTGCCTTGATACGTTTCGTGTTGTAATAGTTTATATAGTTTTCTAGTTGTTGCTTAAAATGCTCGACACTTTCAAATTCCTTTAAGTAAAGAAATTCAGACTTCATGATCCCGAAGAAATTCTCCATCACCGAGTTGTCGTAACAGTTCCCTTTACGTGACATGCTTTGTACAATGCCTCTTGATTCAAGGGCGTGGCGATATTGTTTCATTTGATAATGCCAACCTTGCTCCGAATGCATCAGTAGCTGGTGAGCTTCTGGCAAGCGTTCTAAAGCCTTTTCTACCATCTCCGAAACCAAAGAATACGTTGGCCTAGAACCGATTGTATACGTGATAATTTCGCCATTAAATAAGTCTAAAACAGGCGATAAATAAAGCTTTTCGCCAAATAATTTAAACTCCGTAATATCCGTTACCCACTTCTCATTTGGGGCTTCGGCTGTAAAGTTTCGATCCAAAATATTTGGCGCAATTTTACCAACCGTTCCTCTATAAGACTTATATTTTTCATACGCACTACACACTTTAAACCAAGCTCTTTCATGATACGTTGAACCTTTTTGTGATTCACTTTTTGTCCACGATTCGTGAGTTCATCACGAATACGACGATAGCCATAACGCCCTTCGTGTTCCTCATAGATCGATTGAATGACATCTTTTAATTGGGCATCTGGATCCGGTCGATTCATCTTCTTGACGTAATCATAGTACGTGCTACGTGGAATACCTGCGAATGCCACAAGCGCCTTCACCGAGTATTTATGCCTTACTTCATAGATGACTCTTACTTTGTCTTCTTTGGTGATTTTTCCTTGGCTTGAACTAAGGCGTTCAACTTTTTTAAATACTCGTTTTCCATTTCAAGCTGCTTAATACGAGCTTGAAGTGCTTCAGTAGAGCCTTCTGCTGGTGTTTGTTTTGGTTGTTTGTTCGTTTCTTTTTTCATGGATGGACGCCCCTTTTTCTTTGACTGAAGGGCATCGAATCCTTGTGTTTCATACTGTTTTCGCCAACTACGGATTGTAGATGGAGCAGCTATATTAAATATAGCTGCTGTTTCAAGCAAGGACGTACCATGTTCAATCATGTAATTTAGTACGTCTAGTTTTAACTGTGCTGAAAAATTTGTATACCGTTTTACAAACGCTTTTACACCATGATACTCATATTGTTTCACCCAATTTTGAATAGCTTTATGATCCGTTCCAATCGATTTAGCAATTTCACGGAAATTTTCTTTGCCTTCTAAATAGCTTAAAGCAGCCTGTAATTTTTCATCCGCTGTAAATTTCGCCATATAAAAACAGCACCTCCAATTGTTAGATGTGTCTAACAATTGGGGTGCAGTTCATTTAGTATGAAGTGGTTTTTTCTTTATTTATGATAATTTTTCAGTTTATATATTGGGACTTGATAACCTTGTTCATTCGTTGTAATTAAAATAATCCCATAATTTTTCGCGATGAATGTATAGCCACCATCATAGTAATTTAGGATTTTAATGACATTGGAATACGTTTTTTTACCAACTTTTCGTTTCGTATTTGTTTCGATTACCTTGTAGCTATATTCAAAAGAATTCACACCTGAATAACCGGTTTTATGATACGTTTTGCCTTTTGTCAGCGGAAATATATAGGGGGGAGCTACTGCGGAATCACCGCCCGCATTTAAAGCAAAAACATCCTTTGTTACACGGTATGAATAGAATCCATCTTTAGAGCTGCAATGAAGATAATCGGAATCAAATTTTTTGCATTTAATAGTTACATGTTTATCGTATGCATAGGCATCATAAATGCTGTATACATATTTAGTGCTTGGCTTATAGGGTTTGGCGGAATAAATGGTTGCTGCAGAGACCGGTAAACTTCCTAAAAAAATAAAAAATAGTGCAAGTAATGAAATGAATTTTTTCATGTTAAAACCTCCTTTCATTAGCATACTTTTTTCATTTGAAAGAATATATTAGATTTCTGCTTATAAAATGATAGGATTTTTTGAAAATTACTAAATTTTGGGTAAAAAAACGACCTATATACTTGGTTATTAAAAAATATTAGACAATTATCTTTTACTGGTTCGCTTGCTTGAGATCGAGAAACATTTAGCATTTGACAAGTGGATGGAGCGAATGCTTATTTCATCTTGTCAAAAATTAAATTATCAACTTGTTGAATTGCTTAAAAGGGCATAAAAAAAGACCTCTAAAGTCGAGGTCAAATCATTATTTTTGGTTTGATAATTCTTCGCCAACAAGGATTTCAAAGAGTTCTGCTGAATTCCTCGTATCTAATTGAATATAGTTACTTTCAGCGTCTATAACAAGTTCTACTTTATCGTTGTTCGGAGTTATCCAAAGTTCATATGTCACCGCTTTTGATTCAATTTTAGGATTTTTGTATGGAAATATGAATCTGTAATCAGGTGGGTGAGTCATATTTACTTTTGCATGTTCCCAATTAATTTCATTTAAAATATCTTTCACTTTTTGAACCTGTTCATTATTAGTAATTTCTTTGAAATTCGCATATTTATTTTCATCACCAATGCGATGTTGAACTTGTATATAGCGTTCTTCATTTTCTATTACGTTTGAACACCCTACTAAAAATATGGAGACGATACCAAAAAGGGAAATAAAGTATTTAATTTTTTTCATAATATCTCCTTCTATATAAAATGGCTATAATTGGAAACTGTTTCATGCTTAGTATAGCATATTCTAAAAACAACAAACTTTACGAAAACAGCCTTTAACAAAAAAAAATCCCACCTTTCATGAAAGGTGAGTTTCTTCTTTTGTATCTTTTAAAAAATAAGAAGCAATGAAAGCTGTGATTGGAATGACAAGGGTTACGCCAATACCAGCGCAGCAAATCGTAATGAGCTCACTACTAAAAATTTTGGAGTTTACAATCTCACCAAGTGAATAGGATAGATCATTAAACCAAATAAGTAGGGCTAGGTAGCTTCCGAAAAAAGCGAAAAATAATGTATTCGCACTTGTACCAATAATATCTCGGCCAATGTGCATGCCAAAATCAAATAATTGTTTTCGCGTAGCTTCAGGGTGTAAAGTGAGCATTTCCCGCATTGGGGAAGCAATCGCAATGGCTGCATCTGTAATGGCGCCGATGGTACTCATAATAATAACCGAAATTACGATTTGCTGAAAATCTAGGCCAATATGGAGTGACATCATACTTAATTCTTCTGTTTCTTCCTCGCCAAACCCTTGAATTAATGAGCTTTTAGTGAAGAGCCAGATGAGTGCTACAAGAAAACCAGTAGTAGCGAGCGTAGAGACGAATGCGATTTTTGTCATGGGATTTACTTCATTAATATAAAACAAATTAATGATACTAACGACAATGCAGGCAATAAACGTCAATAAAATCGGGTTGAGTTGTGGAACATTCATAAAGAAGAGCAGCACAATTACGACAATAAAATTTAAAAATAAAGCAATAAATGAACGCAATCCTTTTTTGCCGCCAATTATCAGCATACATATCGCTAAAATAATGGCGAGTACTATAATAATATTCATCGTATCGCCTGCTTTCGTTTAATAAAGAATAAGACAATGACTAGCGAAATCGGAATGGCTAACACAATACCAATGCCGCCAACAAGGGCACGAACAAGCTCTAATGAAAGGTTAATGGATAATGTGTACCCGAATGCCGATTGATTTTTAAAATAAAGTAACAGCATGGGAATGGAGCCACTTACATAGGCAAAGAATAAAATATTGGTCATTGTGCCCATAATATCTTTTCCGATTTCACGGCCAGATTGAGCCAGTCTTTTTAAAGAAATAGCGGGATTTTTCTCATACAATCCATAAAGCGAGGAAGACATCGTAATCGCAATATCCATTACGGCTCCGAGCGAACCGATGAAAAGGCCTGCCATAAAGACCGTTTTATAGGGCCGCGTAATAAATTGTAGCTCTTCATAGCGCATACCTTGTTCATTTGTCAGCTTTAAGACAATATAGGCAAGCCCGAGCGATACGAATGTACCAACCAATGTGCTGAGAATAGCAGTCATTGTCTTTTCGTTAAAACCATTTACGAGTAGAAGGGATAAAATGGTGAAGAGGAAAATCCCAACGATGCATAGTATAAGTAGATAGGCGTCGTATGTTGTATAAATACTAATAATGGTCCAAACAATTGCCGCGTTAATAAAAAGACTAATGACAGAAAAGAGACCTTGTAAACGCCCTACCGCAATTAAAACCGCGATAAATACCCAGAGTAGTGTAACGATATGAACGTCTCGTTTAACGCCTACAATATCATAGCTATGTACGTCATTTTTTTCAGCTAGCTTATTTTTTTCGATAAATAAGTCATGGCCAATTTCATATTCATTATCAAATCCCTTTGAGTCGGAATATTGATTAGTTAACGTGATAACGTCGCCTTTTTTTTCACCATTTGTAATTTTTGCAGTTAGCTGCTGTGTATAGAGCGTATCTTTATTATTGAATTGATCAGTAACGGCTTCCGTTTTTGTGACAGTGTTTTCTGTTACAGTCGCAATGGTTTGATGATAAAATGAATCATTATAGTGCGTAAATACGATAGAAACAGCCGCACAGAGAATGAGTAATGCGGCAAGCCACCACTTACGAAAGGATTTCATACGCTAGGCACCTCCTTGATTGTAATACCTTAGCTATCTTACAGGTTTTGAGCATGTTGATAAAGTAGAAAGTGCCTTTGTTTAAGCTAAAAATGATACATACGGAACTAAGGAATGAAATAACTCGATAAAAGGAGCATTCTATGGAGAAAATCTTATTTATTACCTTTTTCATCGCAATCCCGCTTTTATCTATCATTGTCGTCACAGGCATAAAAGTTGTGCTGCGAGACGCTGCATTTTGGCCAGCCTTAGAAGCATCTTTTCCTATCATTGTTTTTTACTATTTAGCACTGAGTATTGTTTGGATAAGTAATGTAGAAAAAAATACGCCAGGTTAAATAAAAAGAGGCTGGGACATACGTATAAAAACAACCTCTCCTATGAGCATAAGACAAACCGGAATCGCGCTGTGACGCGGTTCCGGTTTGTCATTGCGAACGCTAAAAAAGGAAAATGACGTGTTTTGTCTCAGCCTCATATTTTCATCATCCGGACGGTTTTACTGCTTTCCATTTTTGGTAGACTATTACTAGTAGGCTAATAAATCATACATAGAAGTGACTTAATGAAACATATCGCAGCAGCCATCTACTTATCCTTTGCGTTCTTATTTATTTTCCTGCAATCATTCGAGGGTTATTATACGACAAGTGGTACCTATGTAATTATTGCGTTATTCTTTGTCTTAGCAGGCATCTATTTTATCCGCATCGTCAGAGATTTTTTCAAAGGTTTAAAATAATAAAATGAATGCCTATTCTTTGGAATGGGCGTTTTTTCTTCTTTGTATTTTCATTTGGCCTTTAAAAACTTCAACATGATAGAACGATTATATTATAATAGTAATAGAATATTTTATGTAAAGGAAGGTAAGCGATGACTCAATTTATATTCTTGAATAGAAAAACCCCGAGCTTGTAGGGCGTGCTATGTAATCCCTTGACATGCTTTGCGAGCTCGGTTTTCTTTCAAGGGAGCGGTTTTAAATGAACAAACGGACGAGAGCCTATACGCGTCATCAGCGAGCAAGAACCATCGAGAGGAAATGGTTTATTTTAAAATATATATGGCAGCGAGAGCCAGAATATATGCCTGTGAAAGGCACGCTAAGCAAGAACAAAATCCATTGCTCTTGCCGCATGTGCCGATACGAGCAGTATCATGGTATTCCAAAGGCGAAGTATAAAGCGAGATGGGCAGAAATGAAGAAGGAAATGGATTATTGATTCTTGTAGGAGCCTTTTAAGATAACTATAAAACACAAAAAAAGTAGCAATTCGCTACTTTTTTGTTTCACATCATGATGCTTTAATAAATTTGCGCACATATAAAAAAATTTTCAAGTCTATTTTTCAATAATATAAGCCTTTATAATAAGTGAATCAGTATGTAGAGATATTGGTAGTGCTGCTACTAAAAATATATGTCATTTGATACGTCTACCAACTGAAATTAAAATTTCAGTTGGTGAAAGAGATGTACAAAGAGGCGCGGCTTCCTCAAAATGCAAAAGAGGGCATCTTATTCATGTTGATTATTTCGTTTATATCCGTGAATACGATTGCACCGATTATTATGGGAATGAAATTTGGTTTTAGTTTAGTTCAATATGTAGAAACGCTAAAGGTAATTCCGTTTATGTGGATTATTGTAATGATACTTGTAAGATTTGTGGCAGGTCCGGTTGTTGGCAAAATCATGCCCAAGTTTGTTGGTCAGACGGATGGATTTAATGCGAGAGTTTTACTGACAATTGTATTAAATGTGACGGTTTTATCGATTCTTCTTACGATTATTGGCACATGGGTTGGCACAAGAGAAATTAGTCTAGACCCATTTGCGAACTTTTTCAAGAGCTGGTTTCGAAACTTCGGTATTGCATTTTGGATTGAACTACTTATTGCACAGCCGATTGCGAGATGGGTAATGACAAAAATGCATGCAAAATAATATGTAACGTACAAAACGCCGCTTTTACTAAAAGTGGCGTTTTTTGTTTTCATCGTTATATTATATAGGAATTTTTAGTTGACATTAGATTTATATAGATGACAAGCTAATAAGTTGTTATCTGTGCTGAAAGTAATTATTAGATAAGGACCGTACCGCCACCATTCATATTATTTTGAGTGTTTTTAAAATAAGAAATGTAGCCAAAATGTTATTGACTATTGTTCATAAAACCTTATAATTGACCAATACCTAAAAGTAGAAATGGAGGATTTTCATGGAAGACAAGAAAGTCACTTGGCTAGAGCTGTTTTCCGATTTATTATTCGGTGCAGCAATAGCAACTGTTACAAGTGTACTTATCCGTGGAGAACAGAGGGAAATTCCCCTTGAATCTATCGTGAAATTTGTCTTAATTTTTATTCCGATTTGGTGGAGCTGGGTAGGACAAACCCTATTTACGAACCGATTTGGTCAGGATCTAATACATCATCGATTTTTTCTAATCTTACAAATGCTATTTGCGTTAGTAATGATTGCAAGTTTATCTACTGATTTTGATTCATACTTTATCGTTTCTTTGCAGAATACCCCTCCCTCAAGGAACGTAGTGAGTAGGGAGGGGTATTCTGCGGACCCAATGATTCTGCCAGTACTAATTTGTTGAAAAGAACATCTGTTCCTATTATACTATTCAAAAAAAGGAGGTGTCTGTCATGCCACATCAAGCGTATAAATTC